>DATKHW010000590.1:0-9405 GCA_035546275.1 Gemmataceae bacterium | reverse complement strand
TGTGGCGGCCGCGGCGACGGCCGCCTCCGCCCAGAACTGGGCGGAGAAGATGTTCCCCGACGGCGTCGCCAACGATTTCGGCGTCGTGCCGCACGGCGCCCAGCTCTTCCACAGCTTCAAGATCAAGAACATCTACGCCGTGCGCATGGAGATCACCTCCATCACGCCCGGCTGCGGCTGCGTCAGCGCCACGGCCTCCAAGCGCGTGCTGGAGGCCAACGAGGAGGCCACGCTCGACGTCAGCATGGACGCCCGCCGCTTCACCGGCCCCAAGTCGGTCATCGTCCGCGTGACGGTGGGCCCGGAATTCACGTCCAGCGCCGACGTCAAGGTCACGGCCAACAGCCGGGGGGACGTGGTCTTCAACCCCGGCGACGTGGAGTTCGGCGCGGTGGATCACGGCCAGGCGGCGTCGCAGACCGTGGACGTGGAGTACGCCGGGCCGCTCGACTGGCACGTCACCGACCTGGCGGTCGGCAAGGACCAGCCCTTCGAGGCGACCCAGACGGAGACGTACCGCAAGCCGGGCAAGGTCGGCTACCAGATCAAGGTAACGCTCAAGGCCGACGCCGCGCCCGGTCCCGTGCGGGAGACCATTTTCCTCAAGACGAACGACCCGGGCAGTCCAACGTTGCCCGTTGTGGTGACGGGCGATGTGCAGGCGGTGCTGTCGGCGTCCCCGACCAAGCTGAGCATCGGCAGCGTCAAGGTTGGGGCGACGGTGACGAAGAAGGTGGTGCTGCGCGGGGCCAAGGCGTTCCGTGTGCTGGGCGTCGAGGGCATGGGCGACGGCGTCGCGTTGGATTCCGACCTTGGGCCGGCCGCTTCGGTGCAGACGCTGTCCATCAAGTGTCAGCCGAGCAAGGCCGGCGATTTTAAACGCGAGCTGAAAATCAAAACGGACGTGCAGGATGATCCCATCACGGTCACAGTCGAGGGAACGGCAGGACAGTAGAGAAGGGCAGCAGGGGAGATAGGGAGAAAGGCGCTCCCAATCTCCCCTTCCGCCTTCTGGTCTTCTCCCGGCCTACCGCGCAGCGACGCCCATTTTGCGGGCTTCGCCGATCGCCTCCCGAATGCGCAGGAACGGTTCGCCAAGATCGAAGCTCGAGTCGAGCCGGTCCAGCACGGCGCGAACGGGTTCAAGATCTATCTCAAAGCGAGGATGGCATTGAACGGCGCCGCGTCCCCCTGACGGCGCTTTGGCGACCACGCCACAGGCGCCATCGCCCGGCGCCAACCATGCCACCGGCGTATCCAGTTTCATCCGCAAATCCAGCACTTCAAGCCGGTCGGTTATCACCAGCTGCGCCGCTGCCCCCGCCTTGTCCACCAGCGTCTTGCCGATCAAATCGGCGCATATGTACGACTCGAGCGTGCCGCCATAGAGGATTTGCTGGACACGGTTGGGCTGTACCGCGCTGGTCATACGGAACTCAAGCGGCCGGCCCCATCCGTTCACCACGAGATAGCCGCCAAGATAGCCGTTGGCCTCTCGCAGCACGGTCAGAAAGCCAAGCGACAGGACGCCGGCCGCCCGTTCCGAAGCAGGGGGAGGAGCAGAGGTTGCGCTCATGGGAGAAATCCTTCCGGTGCTGGACGGGGCGACGGCGAAACCAGATTCCCAACGGCCGGACGGCCTCGGCGGAGACAGGCATATCTATCAACTCGGGCGAACGACCAGCGCGACTTGAGGGGAAGCGGCGTATTTTTGCCCGGCGCCGAATCGGACTGCGTTCTATGGTTACAGTAACGGTCCCGTGGCGGCGCGCCCCCCGCGCCCATCCGCGCCCCGCATCCTAACGTGCTGGAGAAGCCCGTGCGGAAACTCTTGGTCGCCAGCCAGAAAGGCGGCGTAGGCAAGACGACAGCCTGCATCAATCTCGCCGCCGCCGCCGGCCTGGCTGGAACGCGCGTCCTCTTGCTGGACGCCGATCCGCTGTGCCGCGTTGCGGAGGCGCTGCGTCTCGCCGACCATCCGCACCGCCGGATGCTGCAGGAGATCGGCGTCGATTTGCCTGGCGTTTTGGTATGCGACGTGGCGCCGGGCCTGGACGTTCTCAGCCCGTACGAAGCCGGGCCATGCTCCGACGCCGACCTCGACGACCTGCTCCGGCTGATGGACGCGCCGGATTTCCAGGCCAGCTATGGCTGCGTGGTAATCGATTCGCCGCCGTTCCTAGGCGCCAATCCCGGCCAGCTGGTGGGGGCGTGCGACGGACTGGTGATTGTGGAGCGAGCCGAGCCGCTCGCGCACCGCACCCTGCCGGCGTTCCTGGAACTGGTGCAGCGGTCGCGGGGAGACCGGCCGGTGCGGACCCACGGCATTCTGGTGACGCTGCCGGACGGGGAAATGGCGGGCGGGCGGTGGGAGCGCGAGCTTCGCGGCCGCCTCGGCGCCAAGGCGTTGCCGCAGGCGATTCCCTTCGACAACGCCGTCGGCCAGGCGCTGGAAAAGGGCCGGATCGTCGCAGAAGCCGCACCCGATTCGGCGGCGGCGGTGCAATATCACCGCCTGGCGGAGTCGCTGCAGCTGGCAGCCGATCCGTTGCCGCTCAAGAAGGCGTCCGCCGCCGCTGTGCTTACGGCCGCCGCGGCCGCAGTGCTAGAGCCGGTCGGGGCGTCCGGGCGGGGGAACGCACGCCGCAGCCGGTCGGCCATCCCCTGTGTGGCTGCAACGGAAGCGGCGGCGGAAGCGGAATCGCCGCTCCATCTCGATTTGCCGGAGCCGGAATTGCCGACATTCACCAGCCTGGCGCGCGTGGTGGCGCCGTCGCTGACGCTGCCGGCCTTTCGGCCGCCGCCGGCGCCGGTCGGCAAGGTGCAAACGAAGTCCACCGAGCCGGAAAAGCGGCCCGCGGCGCGAACGGCGCCAAAGAAGCCGGCGCGTCCACCGGGCCTGGCGCGCGTGTGGCTGCTGGGCGTCGGCCTGGCGATAGCCGTTGGTATTGGATTGCGCTTTATTCAGCTGCCCGATGTGATGCTGCCGATCGCCGTCGGCGTAGCTGTGTCGGCCGGCGTCGTCCTGGCGGTGCGCCTCATCCTGTCGGCGTCGGACAGCCCGGCGCCGGCGCAACCGGCGCTTGCCGCTGGTCTGCCCGAAAAGACGCCGACGAAGGATAGCGTCGAAGGCCGCAAGGACGCCGCCTCGCGCTTGTCGGCGCTGGCCCAATCCTCGCGCTCGGAATCCTACCGCAGACCCCCGCGGCGATAGATCCTGTCGCTTTCATCCATAGTGAAGGCCGGCGATGCCCTCCAGGTCGTCGCCGATCCCGCGGGCCATGCGCTGGCTCCGACCGCGATAGACCCTTAGCGGTTCCAGGAACGGCGCCCCATCGCGGTCGCACTCCGAAATAATCTCCAACGTGAACAGGTCGTTGCGCAGCAGGCGAAAGCGCAGCAGCAGCGCGATCAGGCCGCCGAACACACACAGAATGACCAGCAGGAGGAGGGTCATACCGCTGATGCGGTCTTCCCGGTGGGTCAGCCGGATGGTGCGGTATTCGGTGAGGTCAGTGGTCCACGGTCGCATTGGGATGAAGCAGATCCACATCTGCTGAATTAAGACCGGAATGCCCTGCATGTCGCTCGTGACGGTGACGCGGCGAAACGTTCCCAGCGCCAAGGCGCCCAAGAGCGCAGCGCCGACCGGAATCAGCATTACCGCCAGCTGAGTTTCCGGCTCATCCTCCGGCAGTCCAAGCAGCGGCAGACAGCAAACGGCGAGGATCACGGCAAACGCGATCAGGCGGGCGAAGAGCGGAATGTTTTCGCTGTCCCAGCGGCCGGCGAGCCGGCGCGAAACGGTCTTGAGCCGCTTGCCGGTGACGCGGTTGAAGCCGCAAACAAGACAAACAACGGCGTTGCCGGCCATCGGCTCATCACAGGTCGGACAGGGCGGACCATCGGCTTTGGGCGGAGGCGGCGGCGCTTCCCGATGCAGCAGGGGAGGCGGGGCCGGTGGATCGGCGGCAGGCGTGATGTTCACAGGGGTTGCGGAATCTGCGGACGGTGCGAAAACGGCCTCGGAAGGTGCGGAATCCGCTAGGTCCCAGCGATCACTCGCCGGGTGTGTGTTTTGGCTCGCTTCCGGCGGCACTTGGGCGGTCGATTTCGGTGGGACGACATAAGGCGTGCCGCAGCGAGGGCAGCGCACCGTCCGGCCGACGAACTGCTGATTCACGCGCAGGAACCGGCCGCAGCTGGGGCAATCGAGGTGAATATTCATCGGCGTCACCCGTGATAAGCCCCCGGGCCGTCCGAAGCGCCCGGCTGAAAACGTAACTCGACTCGATTCCCGCCGGACACTATACTACGGCCGCCGGCCGAGACGCCATCGCCCACCCTGCCCCGTTTGTCTCGGCCTGTGGAAATCCCGGCGCAGCGCGGCGTCCTCCGCCGCCATCTCTCCTGCGCCGGATCGCAGTCCATCAGGAGGTCAGGACGGCATGTTCGTTCCGAAGTCGATCGTATGTCTCAAGGATTATTCCTGGCAGAAACTCAGCAGGGATCTCATCGCCGGGTTGATCGTAGGCGTCGTGGCGCTGCCGTTGGCGATGGCGTTCGGCATCGGCTCCGGCGTGCCTCCGGAACGCGGGCTGTTCACGGCCATCGTGGCCGGCTTCCTGATCTCGGCGCTGGGCGGCAGCCGTGTGCAGATCGGCGGGCCGACCGGCGCCTTCGTCGTCATCGTGGCTGGCGTCGTGGCCAAGTACGGCTACGACGGCCTTGTGCTGGCCACGGTGATGGCTGGAATCCTGCTCGTCGTGATGGGTCTTACCCGGCTCGGCGGCGCGGTCAAGTTCATTCCGTACCCCGTCACCGCCGGCTTTACCACTGGCATCGCCGTTGTGATCTTCTCTGGCCAGATCAGCGACCTGTTCGGCTTAGGCCTCACGAAGGTCCCCGCTCCTTTTCACGAAAAGTGGATCGCTTATTTCGGAACGCTGCGAGCCATCGACTGGACCTGCGTCGGCCCGACCACCGGAGTCACCGCCCTGTGCCTGGCGGTGCTGATGCTGTGGCCGCGGCTGACGCGGCGCGTGCCGGCGCCGATCGTCGCACTGCTTGTCGGGACGGCGGCGGCGTGCGTCCTCAACTTCGGTTTCGGCATGCACGTGGAGACCATTGGTACGCGCTTCGGCGGCATCCCCCGCAAGGCGGTCGATCCGCAATTCGGCGTGCTGTGGTCGCAGCTGAGTTTCCAGCGCATCGAGAACCTTTCCAGTTCCGCGCTGGTGATCGCCGTGCTGGCGGCGATCGAGTCGCTGCTGTCGGCGGTGGTGGCCGACGGCATGACCGGCGGCCGGCACAAGCCGAACATGGAGCTGGTCGCCCAGGGCGTCGCCAACATCGCCTCCCCGCTCCTCGGCGGCATCCCCGCCACGGGCGCCATCGCCCGCACCGCCACCAACATCAAGAGCGGCGGCCGCACGCCCATCGCCGGCATGATCCACGCTGTCACGTTGCTCGTCATCATGCTGGTGTGCGCCCCCCTGGCTTCGTACATCCCGCTGTGTGCGCTGGCGGCGATCCTGGTTATCGTGTCTTATGGGATGGCCGAGGTCCACAAATTCGTGGCACTCCTGCGCGGCCCGCGCGCCGACGCCGTGGTGCTGCTGGTGACTTTCCTGCTGACGGTGATCTTCGACCTGACGGTCGCTGTGGAGGTCGGACTGGTGCTGGCGTTCGCGCTTTTCATCAAGCGCATGGCCGACGTCACCAACGTCCAGGCCATGACGCGCGAAATGAAGGATAATGGCGAGCCGCAAGATCTGAATGCCATCGCCGTGCGACGGGTGCCGCACGGCGTCGAGGTGTATGAGGTCAACGGGCCGTTTTTCTTCGGCGTGGTGGACAAGGTGAAAGACGTGCTGGGGACCGTGACGGGCAAACCGAAGGTGTTCATCCTGCGAATGCGGCACGTGCCGATGATGGACGCGACTGGGCTGCACGCCCTGCTGGAATTGCGACGAAGTTGTGAGCGGCAGGGAATCACGCTGATTCTTGCAGAAATCCACACACAGCCGTTTATCACGCTGGACCATTCCGGCCATCGCGACGAATTCGGCGGCGAGAACGTGACGGCCCACATTGACGACGCGCTCAACCGCGCCCGTCAGCTGCTAGGACTGCCGGAGATGCCGCAAGCGGAGGAGCGCGTGCCGGAAGTGGCTCGCGATCGACCGCCGCCGCAGCCCAAAACGATATTCCTCCGCGAACCGCCGGCGGCGAAGGCCTGAGCGCCGGCGTGACCCTGCGTTTCTCGCTCGTTCAGCATCCGCTGCAGTGGCTGGTATGTCAGCGCTTCCCCCCGTTCCTGCGCATCGGTTTGATCGCCATTGCCAAGCTCCTGGAAAGCAATATCGATGATCGCACTGACCGCCGACGGGATGCAGCCCAGCTGCGTGATACAAATTCCCTCATTCGGCTAGGCGGCGTTCACTTGGACTTCAAACGCCAGCAGCCCGCAGAACGCGGCCAAGCGGCGCAGCAACTCATTCAGCACGATCCCGATTTCGTCGTCCCCTTGCGGGACGGCGACGACGAGTTGTCTGGCGCCCGACGGCAATACCCCGCGGGCTGAAACGCGATCCGTACAGCGCCCAGCTCTGCTTCATGACCTTCTGTTCCGTTTGGACCTCCAATGGGCCGCACCGTGAACGGGGCCGCCAGGATCGACGTGGACGAGGTAGTCGTCACGATTCCATGGCCCTCAACCGGCGGAATCTGGGCGCATTCGGGAAATCGCTGCGCCTACTTGGCGAAATACAGTGCGCCGGCCGTTGGGCGGATTCAAGAAGTGCTTCGCGAGGCCAAGCCGGCCGAGTGAGAACACAGCCCAATCCGCCGCGGCGCCGGCAGTACGAGGAGACGACATGAACGCGCTGCCGAACAAGACGGCTAATTACGGCTTGGATGCGCCCTATGTGGTGCGCAACTTCGGTCTGATCGGCGCCCTGTGTCTGGTCATCGGACTGGCGTTCCTGCTGATCGGCCAATCCGGCCCGTATGGCGTTCCCCTGCGCGACATGGGACTGACCATGGGGATCGTGTTCCTGCTGATGATGGTCTGGATGTACTGGGGCGGCACGCGCGGGAAGCTCCGCGATCGCGATCGGTTGTTGGCCCTTATACCGTGGCGCGGCGACGAGACTGTGCTGGACGTCGGTTGCGGGCGCGGACTGCTGCTGATCGGGGCGGCCAAGCGGCTGACGACCGGCAAAGCGGTCGGCGTCGATCTCTGGAGCAAAGACGATCTGGCGGGCAATCGCCCCGAAGCCACGCGGGAAAACGCGGTCCTGGAAAGCGTAGTCGACCGCGTCGAAATCAAGGACGGCGACGCCCGGCAAATGCCCTTCGCCGACGCGACCTTCGATGTGATCGTATCGCGAGCCGTGCTGCACAACATCTATAACGCCGCCCACCGGCAACAAGCGGTCCGCGAGATCGCCCGCGTGCTGAAGGCGGGCGGCCGCGTCGCCCTGCTCGACATCGTCCACACGGGAGAATATGCGAAGGTGCTGACGGAGTGCGGCCTGACGGATGTTCGCCGCGTCGGCTCGCCGATCTTCGCGGGGCTGCTGTTGGTGCTGACGTTTGGGAACCTGCATCCGTTTACAGTGACCGGGCGGAAGCCTGTCCCATAAGGCGCCGCGAATCCTGTCGCGCAATTCTAGGATGCGCCGGAATAAATGAAAATATCGTGAAAGAATTCATTTGACTCGCCCAGGCCGCACGATCATCATGGGCGAAGTGTCAGCGCTGACTCGCGCCGATGCACTTTCATTTTTTCCGCTGGATGGCTGCGACGCCAGTCCCTGCTAGGGGTGGTGCGTCGCCTGATGGCTATCGTTTTTCTCTCTTTTCTCAAGGGGGTTCCTATGGTCCGGAACCGTCGCCGACGCCCCGCTTTCACGCTGATCGAGCTGCTGGTGGTGATCGCGATCATCGCCATCCTTATCGGTCTGCTGCTGCCGGCCGTCCAAAAAGTCCGCGAGGCCGCCAACCGTGTCAGCTGCAGCAACAACCTCAAACAGCTGGCGCTAGCATGCCACAACTGCAACGACAGCCAAGGACGCATGCCGCCGCAAGCCGGCACATTCGCCAACGCCTATTACGCGCCGGTCTTCTTCCACCTGCTGCCGTACATCGAACAGCAGGCCCTCTGGAGCCAGGCCGACCACCTCGACTACAACGCCCAGGTCGGACAGACCAACCCCAACCCGGGCACCACCATCACCATCAACTACATCTGGCCCACCTGGCAGTCAGTCAACACCGCCAACAGCCCGTACAGTTGGGTGCGCTGCATGATGATTAAAACCTACCGCTGTCCCTCCGACCCGAGTCTCGGCAATGCCATCGACTGGGGTCCGGGCGACGCCTCCTACGCCGGCAACTTCCAGGTATTCGGCGGAGCGCAGAACACCAACAGCAACTCCAACTGGGACGGCAACGCGAACATGAACTCGACTTTCCGGGACGGTACATCGCAGACCATCCTCTTCGCCGAGAAATTCGCCCGCTGCGACGGCACCGGCGCTCCTGGCGGCACCTGGTGGATGCGCGGGGTGTACCACGGCAATAACAGCTTCAGCGGCGGCGGCGGCGGCTCCGACGACAGCTATCCCGGCGATCGCCTTTCCGCCGTCTTCGGCGGCGGCGTGGGCATCGACGGGACTGTCTGGCTGACGGGGGCGGCCTCCAAATTCCAGGTGAATCCAGTGCCGTTCTTGCAGAACCCCGGTCCGTGCGACAAGAGACTGGCCTCTTCCGGTCACACGACCGGCATGAACGTCGGCCTGGCCGACGGCAGCGTACGCTTCCTATCGCAGAACATGCTGGGCGCCACATGGTGGGCCGCCTGCACGCCGGCCAACAATGACATCGTCGGCCCCGACTGGTGAGGTAAATCCGCCATGCACTCCCTCTCCTTGCGTCCTGGGCGGCTCCGAATGGCGTGCCGCCTGGGACTGGCCTTGCTGATTTGCCTGGCGACTGGGTGTGGTCCAAAAGCCATGAAGGTGTCGGGCCGCGTCCTGATGAGCAACGGAGAACCGTTGCCCGGCGGACGGGTGACGTTTCGGCCGGAAAACGCGGCGCTTAATTCGGTCACCGCCGTCGTTGACCCCGACGGCAAATACGAAGCGGTGCTGCCGGTGGGCCAAGTCAGTGCGTGCGTCGACAACCGGGAGCTGGCGCCGCCGGCTTCCAGAGAGCAGCCGCGCCTGCCCCCGGACTTGTTGAGCAAGCTACCCAATGGGGGCGTCAATCCAAATGCGCCAGCCGACGCAGCGAAGAAGAGCGACTTGCCCGGTACTTACAAGCCGATCGACCCCAAATACTACGAAATTGAGACGGCGAACATCCAATTCGCCGTCGCGCCGGGTCAGGACAAGCATG
>DATKHW010000589.1:0-11302 GCA_035546275.1 Gemmataceae bacterium | reverse complement strand
GCGCTTTCCGTCGCACCAAAACAGGGACCCCCTCCCCGGCAAGGACGGCCGCGCGTAGACTGCCGTTTTCGTCTCTCCACGCCTGCTTCGATCCACCCAACTCATAACGGGGTGGAGGCGGGCGGCAGACGGCGCCGGCTTGGCCGGCCGCGGCGATTGGAGCGAACGCACTCCGAGGAGGAAGGGCATGCCCAGCAACGGCGAGACGTTCGGCGGCGACGCGGTCGCCCTTCTCGCTCCCCCCATCTATAGCGGCGACGAATCCCTGGCCGCCGAACGCTGCCTCGAAATCCTCCGCATCATGGCCCGCACCCGCGCCATGGAAGAGCGGATGATCAAGATGAGCAAATCGGGCCAGGGCTATTTCTGGATCGGCGGCCCCGGCGAGGAAGCCTTCAACGCCTGCCTCGGCCTGCAGATCAGCAAAGGCGAAGGGCCTGCTTACGATTTCTTGCATCTCCATTACCGCAATAGCGCCACGCTGGTCGCGATGGGCATGCCGCTGGTGGACGGCGTCCGGCAGATGGCGATGACGCGGACCGACCGCCATTCGATGGGCCGCAACTTCGCCGGCCACTATGCCTGCCGCGAGTGGAACGTCCTGCCGGTAACGTCGGTGATCGAGGTGCAGTACGCGATGGCGCCGGGCACCGCATGGGTGCAGAAGCGCCTCGGCGGCGACGGCGTCACGATCGTCACCGGCGGCGACGCCGGGACGGCGGAAGGCGATTTCGCTTCTTGCCTGGTGTGGAGCACTCGGCCGGGGAACGAGCTGCCGGTGCTGATGATCGTCACCAATAACGGCTACGGAATCTCCACGACGGCGGCCAGCCAGCACGGCGAGCAGCGCATTATCGACCGGGGCAAGGCGTTCGGTATACCCGGCGAGGTGGTGGACGGCAACGACGTGGTCGTCAGCTGGCACGCCATTCGGCGGGCGCTGGCATATTGCCGGCGCGAACGGCGGCCCTACCTGCTGGAGGCGACGGTGTCGCGGCTGCACGGCCATTCGTCGTCGAGCGGCGCCGCTCGTGTGAAGGACGAACCCGATCCGCTTACGCTGTTTGAACAGAAGCTGATCGACGCCGGCGTGCTGGACGCGACCACGGCGGAGCAGATGCGCGACGACGCCTACGCCGAGGCGGAAGCGGCGCTGGAACAGGCGCTGAGCGAGCCGCAGCCGACGGCGGAAGACGTTTATCGGCACACCTATGCTCCGAGCACGGTGGACGCGGTCTACCCAGACGATTACACGGGGCTGCCGTAAGAGAAGAATTCACCACAAAGACACAAAGAGCACAAAGAAAACAACCACCGTGTTCTTGGGTTATTGCCGGTGCATTCTTTTTCGATCTTTGTGTCCTTTGTGTCTTTGTGGTGAATCCTCCTTATGGCCACGCTCGTGCAAGCCGTTCGCCTGGCCCTTCATTACGGCGAGGAGCATCTCGGCGTCACCGACGTGTTCGGCGAGGACGTCGGCCCGCCGCTCGGGGGCGTTTTCACCGCTACGCAGGGTCTCAAAACGGCCTGGAATTCGCCGCTGGACGAGCGCGGCGTCATCGGCGCCGCCATGGGGATCGCCTATGCGGGCGGCCGACCGGTGGCGGAGGTCCAATTCTGCGACTACGGATTCAACACGATCGATCTCCTAAAAGTCGCCGGCAATCAGCGATGGGCCGGCGCCGGCCAGTTCGACATGCCGATCGTTGTCATGACGCCGAGCGGCTCCGGCATCCGCGGCAGCCTCTATCATTCCCACTCGTTCGAGAGCTGGGCCACCCGGCTGGCGGGCTGGAAGGTCGTCATGCCGAGCAATGCGCTAGACGCTTACGGCCTGATGCTTTCGGCCATCGCCGATCCAAATCCGGTGCTGGTCCTGTTGCCCAAGGCGCTGTTGCGCGTCCGCGGCGAACAAAAGATTCCTGGCGAGCCGGACGATGAGGACGAGCTGAAGGCCCGCATCGACGCGCCCGTCGGCGACCGCAGCGAATGGCGGCCGCGCTGGCCGGAGGTGCAGCCGCACTTCATTCCGCTGGGCACGGCGTCGCTGGTGCGCGAGGGGGAGGACGCCACCGTGGTCAGCTACGGACGGACGTTGGCGCTGTGCGTCCAGGCCGCCGACGCCTTGGCCGCCGAGGCCGGTAAGCACTTCGACGTGATCGACCTGCGCAGCATTTTCCCCTACGATTGGAAGGCCATTTCCGCGAGCATTCAAAAAACCGGCCGACTGCTGATCGTCAACGAGGACACGGAAGTGACGAATTTCGGCGAGCACCTGCTGCGGCGGGCCATCGATGAACACTTTTACGATCTCTTAACAAGACCTCGGCTGCTGGCGGGCAAACACGTGCCCGGCATCGGTCTGAACGCCGAGTATGAGCGCAACAGCGTGCCCCAACTGTCTGAGGTGCGTGAGGCGATGCGGGCGGTCGCCGACGAGGCGGCGTGAACGGCGAGGGGTGAACCATGGACTTCGCTCTGCCCGAAATCGGCGAAGGCGTCTACGAGGCCGAGCTGACGGCCTGGCTGGTCAAGCCCGGCGACGTGGTGAAGCGCGGCCAGAACCTCATGGAGATCATGACCGACAAGGCCGCCATGGAAGTGCCGGCCCCTTTCAACGGGACGATCGCCTCGCTGCACGCCGAGCCGGGGCAGAAGATCAAGGTCGGCGAAGTCGTTCTCCGCTACAGCGCGCCACAGGCCGCTGTCAATCGGCCGGCGGTCGCCGAGACGCCGGCCGCGGCGGTGCGGCCGATGGCGCCGGTGCTCACGAACGGTCCCGCATCCGCCGTGCAGAGCCGCGTGCCGGTCAAGGCGGCGCCTTCGGTGCGGCAAATGGCCCGGCAGCTCGGCGTCGATCTCGGCTCCGTCCACGGAACCGGACCGGAAGGACGAATCCTGATCGAGGATCTCGCCCCACGCATTCACCCAGCGGCAGAGACGCCTCAGCGGGCGCCGGACTACGGCAAGCCCGGCACGCGCATCAAGTTCCAGGGGCTGCGCCGCAAGATCGCCGAGCACTTGACCCACGCCACGCGCGTCATCCCACATTATGCCTATGTCGATGAATGCGAGGTTACGGATCTGGTCAGGCTGCGTGACGACCTGAAGGCGGTTTACGCGAAGGCCGGCGTCAAGCTCACGTATCTGGCGTTCATCGTCAAGGCCGTGGCCCATGCGCTCAAGGAAGTCCCGCTGGTCAACGCCAGTCTGGACGAGAGCGCCAATGAGATCGTGCTGCACGACCACTACAACGTCGGCATTGCCGTGGCGACGCCGGCCGGTCTCGTGGTGCCCGTGATCCACGACGCGGACAAACGCGACCTCGGCGGCGTCGCCCGGGAAATCGAACGACTCAGCAACGACGCCCGCGCCGGCAAACAGCGGCTGGAGGATCTGCGCGGCGGAACCTTCAGCGTCACTTCGCTCGGCAACATCGGCGGCCTGTTTTCGGCGCCGATCATCAACCACCCGGAGGTCGGCATCCTCGGCGTCGGCCGCATCTACAAACGGCCGGTCTTCGACGATCACGGCCGGGTGCGGCCGTCGGATCGCATTTACCTGTCGCTGTCGTTCGACCATCGCGTCGTCGACGGGGCGGTCGGCGGCGCCTTCGCCAACGCCATCATCGCCTGGCTGCAAAATCCGGCGCTGCTGCTGCTGCCGGAGAAGCTCTAAGTGACTGTCCGATAAGCTTCTCCCCTCTCCCCGGTACTCCGGGGAGAGGAGTCGGGGGTGAGGGTTTTTTGGCCCAGGAAACCATGCCCCCTCACCCCTCGCCCCCGAGTACGGGGGCGAGGGGCTTCTGGGACAGACCGTAAATAATTCGTCTCGACAATCGGCCGCGATCGCGTTATGGTCCGCCCTCTCTCTGCAAGTGTGGGGGTGCGCCATGACTCGTCGCGTTTGGCCTTTGATCCTGGCATTGCTGGCGGTGGGTGGTTGTTTGCCCGAAGACGGCAGCCTTGCCACTGTATCCTCCAGCCTGTTCGATACGGCGCCCGAAAAGACGCCGGCCGGCCGTCTGATCCACGCTCCCGCTTCCGAAGAGGCGGCCAAGCGGGTGCTGCAAGTCGGCGGCAAAATCCTTGTGTCCAATCCCAACATTGGCGTGCGACCGGTGTTCTCGACTATCGGCGCGCCTTGGGAGGAGATCTTCCACCAGGACGACAAAGCCGTCTTCATTACCGAGGGCCTGGTGCGCGAGTGCCGCACCGACGGCCAGTTGGCCGCCGTGCTCTGCCATGAGCTGGGCAAGATGGAAGCGGAGCGCCACGAGCGGGCCGCGCCGCCGCCCGATCACGGCCCGCCGATGGCCGTTCCGGTCGGCACGGATTACGGCGGCGCCTTCGGGCCGCCGGACGGCACCCGCGCCATGGAACTCGCCGTTTACGAGCGGAAACGTCTCAAACAACAGGAAGCGGCCGCTGCTCCGCTCGACCCCGATGCCATCGCTCAGGCCCTGCTCGACAAGGCCGGCGGCAATCCCGCCGATTGGCAGGCCGTCGTTCCGCTGCTGCGCGCCGCCGATGAGCACATGGAGTTCGAGAAGCCAACGCCGAAATGAGCGGCTCGTCTTGTGGGGCGCGGACGCCGCCGCTACACTAGCCGGCCGGATCCCCATCGCCCGCATGGAAGCGCTGGCATGAATCCCTATCCGCCGCCCGACGTCTATCCGGTCCGACTCGTTCGCATCCCCCGGTTCTGGTTCATCCTGGCCCTCCTCGCCGTCTTCGCGGCGGTAAGCGTCCAGTACACGGCCAAGGTGCTGCACAACCGCGGCGCCTTCACGCGCTGGGGCGATCACATCCTCCACAGCGTCGACGGCGCCGACGCCGCCGAACCGTACAACTATCCCAATCCGCCGATCATGGCGATCCTGCTCTATCCCATGGCGCGGTTGGCGTCGCCGTGGGGCGCCCTGACGTGGTTCTACCTCAAAGTCGGCATGACCCTGCTCGCCCTCCGCTGGGTCTTCCGCCTGGTCGAGACGCCGGATCGGCCGTTTCCGTTCTGGGCGCGGGTCGTGACCGTTTTTCTCAGTCTCGGCCCCATCGTCGGCGACCTGCATCACGGCAACGTCAACCTGTTCATCCTGTTTCTGGTCGTCGCCGCGCTCGCTGCATTCAAGCGCCGGCGCGATGGGTTATCCGGCTTACTGCTCGGCCTGGCCGTCGCCTGCAAACTGACGCCGGCCCTGTTCCTGCCCTATTTCCTGTGGAAGCGTCAGTGGCGCGTGCTAGCCGGCAGCGCCGCGGGGTTGCTGCTGTTTCTGTGGCCTGGATTCGTACCGGCGCTGGTCCTCGGTTGGGACGCCAATCAGAAGCAGATCGCCGGTTGGTACATGGAAATGGTTCATCCGTTCATCGTCGAAGGCAAGGTCACGAGCGAACACAACAATCAGTCGCTGCCCGGCCTCGTCAGCCGCCTGGCGACGCACAGTCCCTCGTTCACCACCTATATCAAGGATGAAAAAACGGGGCAGGACGTGCAGACCCCGGTCGAATTCGACAACTTTGTCGATCTGTCGCCGAATCTCATTCGCTGGATGATGAAGGGTTGCATGGCGCTGTTCGCGCTCGCGGTGGTTTGGCGTTGCCGGACTCCGACGACGCCGCGCGACGGCTGGCGGCTTAGCGCCGAATGCGGCTTTATTTTGATCGGCATGTTGCTGTTCAGCGAGCGGACCTGGAAGCACCATTGCGTCACGCTGGTGCTGCCGTTCGCGGTGCTGTGCTATTACCTAGCTACCCAAACTGCCGGCCGATGCGTGCGGTGGGGGCTGATCGCGGCGTTGACGGCGGCGGGGCTGCTTATGCTGTCAACCAGTTCCGGGATTTTCGCGGATTACTCGACAAGGACTGACGTTTCGGATGTGTTCGGCAAGCAGATGGAAGTGTACGGGGCTTATCTGTGGGTGTTTTTCATTCTGGGAACGGCCCTGATACTGCTCCTGCGACGTCCCTCGAACAAGCAGAGCGCAGGAAACGCAACCAGCCCGCCGCGCCAGCAAGGGAATCTACGCGAACAGCTCCTTGATCGGCTCGCCCGCCTTGTCCACGATGCGAACCGGCCGGCCGATCGGCGTGTTGTTGACTTTCGCGTAGTCGATGCCGAGCGCCTTGCAGACGCTGGCGAGGAAATCAGTCGCTGACGTCTTCTTGCCGACCACCTCGGCGCCCTCGGCGTCCGTCTTGCCGATCACCTGCCCCGTCTTGAGGCCGCCGCCGACCAGCAGCGTGGACCAGGCCCGCGGATAGTGGTCGCGCCCCGGTTGGGCGCCGCGCGCATTGATCTTCGGCGTCCGGCCGAACTCCCCCATCCAGACGATCAGCGTGTCGTCCAATCGGCCGCGGTCCTTCAAGTCGCGGATCAGCGCCGACATACCCGGGTCCAGCTCCGCCGATAGGTTCTTGACGCGCTCGAAGTTGTTCTGATGCGTGTCCCAGCCGCCCTGCGTGACCTCCACGAACGGCACGCCCGTCTCGATCAGCCGCCGAGCCAGCAAACAGCCCTGGCCGAATTTGCCTTCGCCGTAGGCTTCCCGAACCTTGGCCGGCTCATCGGTCAGGTCGAAAGCCTTCGCTTCCTTCGACTTCATCATCTCGACGGCCCGGCGATAGGTGGTTTCATGCGCCACGCTGGAATCGACCTTGTAATCGCGGTAGAACGCCTGCTCCATCTCTTCCAGCAGACCCATGCGATCGTTGAACTCGCCGTTGCCGACGAGCGGCCGGAGGTTCTCGACGCCGCGATCCGGGTCCTGCACGAACAGCGGCTGATGGCGCGGACCGAGGTAGCCGGAGCCGTAGCTGCGGCCGTTGACCGCCACGAAATTCGGCAGCGGGAAGCCTTCCTGGCCCAGTTCGGCCGAGGCGATGGCGCCGATGCTCGGATAAGAGAGGCCGCCCTGGCCTTCCCGGTAGCCGGTGTGCATGAAATAGCGCGCCCGGCCGTGGGCGCCTTCGCTGGTGGACA
Organism: Gemmataceae bacterium; assembly: GCA_035546275.1. Classification (GTDB taxonomy): domain Bacteria; phylum Planctomycetota; class Planctomycetia; order Gemmatales; family Gemmataceae; genus UBA4732. The sequence continues at coordinate 4,324 of DATKHW010000589.1, read as the reverse complement.
TGCTGCGGATGAGGACGGCGTCCTTCGTCAGCTTGGCGAACTGGGGCAAATGTTCGCTGATCTGCATTCCGGGCACGGCCGTTTGAATCGGCCTGAATTCGCCGCCCGTGGCGGCGCCCGGCTTCATGTCAAAGGTATCGATGTGGCTGGGGCCGCCTTCCATGTAAAGCAGGATGCAGCTCTTGTGCTTGACGCCGGCTTCGGCCGCTCGCGCCGCCAAGACGCCCATCCAGCCCGACATCGCCGCGCCGCCGACGCCCAATGCCGACAGCCGCAGGAAGTCGCGGCGCGACAGGCCGGTCAGGGGGTTGCAGTTCATTGGCAGGTTCCTTTACGGAATTGTCATTCGTCATTTGTCATTCGTCATTCGTCAGCACACCAAGAGACAAATGACAAATGAGGAATGACAAATGACGATTAGTGATTCATCACAAACTCGCTGCTGTTCATCAGCGCCCACAGCACGTCTTCGTATCCATTATGGGCTTCGCTCTTATGCTGGCCGACATAAGCGACGAGTCGCTCTTGTTCCTCCGCTGTGGGCCGGCGCGACAGCGTGATCAGGTAAAGACGTTCGATGATCTGCTCCGGCGTCTTGCCCGTCTTGACCAGCGGATTCAGAATCGCGGCGTTGTTGAGACCGGGGCCGTTCATCAGCCGCAGCGCTTGCGGAATGCCCTGCTGGAACTCCGTCGGATCGGTCGCGTCCTCGTCCTCGAAGAAGGCCGTGAACGCCGAGCGCGCCGTGAGGCCCTGCCGCTTGGCCCCCTTGGCGCCGGCTTGCGGCCCGCGGGGCAGGGCCATCTCCCGCGGATCCTGATTGGGCGCCAGCACCTGGAAGATCGAATCGAACTGCTCCTCCGGCGTCATCACCTGCACCGTCATGTGGGCGTACAGGCCCCCGTCGGCTTCGGCGTTGTCGGCGGTGGGTTTGCTGGTCCGCTGATAGGCCTGCGTGTTGCAGATCGCGCGGTAAAGCTGCTTGAGATCGAAGCCGTTGGACGCGAACTGATCGGCCAAATCCACGAACAGCTGCGGATGCGACGGCGGGCTGACGCCGGCAATGTCGTCCACCGGATTGACGACGCCGCGACCGAACAGCTGGAACCAGGCCCGATTCACCATCGCCTTGGCGAAATACGGATTTTCGGGAGCGGTCATCCACTTGGCCAGAATCGGCCGGGCCTTCTCGCGGGCGCCGAGCTTCACTTCGGGGCCGCCCAGGAGCTTGGCCGGTACCGTTTTGGCGGAGTCGGGCAGCTTCGGCTTACGGCCGGCCTTGCCCGCGCTCTCCTCGATGCCCGGAACGCCGTCCTGCTTGTTGGGGTTCTTCGGCCCGGTCAGCTGCACTTTCTCGAAGAAGTCGGCCATGCCCCAGTACTCGGTTTGCTTCCAGTCGCTGAAGGGATGGTTGTGGCACTGGGCGCATTGCAGCTGAACGGCGAGAAAATCCTTGGTGGTCACGTCCGTCATCTTGTCCACGGTGTTGTTGGCCAGGAAGAAGGTGACGGCGGGGTTCGCGTCCTGGTCGCCCTCGGCGGTGAGAAGATCGCGGGCCATCGTGTTCCACGGCGTGTTTTCGTTGAAATTCTTCGCCAGCCATTCCGTCAGCGGCTCGAACTTGACGAAGCGGTTGTCGGAATCGCGCTTGACGAGCAAGTTCATCCAAACGTCGGCCATGTGCTTGCCGTAGTCGTCGCTGGCGAGCAGGGAGTCGATGAGCTTGGCGCGCTTGTCGGGATCCTTGCTGTCGAGGAAGGCGGCGGCCTGATCGGCGCTCGGAATGTGGCCGACCAGATCGACATAGACGCGCCGGAGGAACTCAGCGTCGTCGGCCGGCGGCGACGGCTTGACCTTTTCGGCGTCGAGGCGCAGGTCGATGGCCTGGTCGATGTACCGGGCCAGGGCGCGGGTGTCGAGCTTGCCGGTCAAGGAAGGTTGTAAAGCGGATTTCGCTGTCTTGGAGCTATCCGAGGCGTATTTATCTTTGGATTCGTCCTTGTCGGCGGCGTGGAGCAGGCCGAAGCCGGCAAGAGCGACGAGCGCAAGCGCCAGAAGGCCGCGCCGTGCTACGGTTGCGTGGATCATGCTTTCGTCTCCCGGCCGAAGGATGCAGCGGCCGCCGAGGGCGGCCCGGCGGCCATAGGGTTTCAACACCATCGCTGCGGCGAAGTTCCGGCGCTTTGGAATGATTTGCCGAGGGGAGGGAAAGCGCTTTGGTTCGGCGCAGGGGATCTGGCAGCGCGGGCTCCTCGCGCCTCACAACTTTAGCTTACATTACAGCGTCGGCCCAATGGCCCACGGCGCGAACTCCTCCTCGCCGACGCCGTTGATCTCGCTCTTGGTCTTCTTGCCGCTCGCCACCGCCAGGATCTCCTCGAAGATGCGCCGGCCGACTTCTTCCACCGGCGTGCCGGTCAGGATGACGCCGGCGTCGATGTCCATGTCGTCGATCATGTGTTCATACATCGGCGTGTTGGTCGCCACCTTGATCGACGGCGCCGGTTTGCAGCCGAACACCGAGCCGCGGCCGGTCGTGAACACCAGCACATTGGCGCCGCCCGCCACAATGCCCGTCATGCTCACGGGGTCGTAGCCCGGCGTGTCCATCACCACGAAGCCTTTCGTCCGCACCGGCTCGGCGTAATGCACCACGTCCATCAAGGCGCTGCTGCCGCCCTTGGCGATGGCGCCCAGCGATTTCTCGTAGATGGTCGTCAGGCCGCCCTCCTTGTTGCCGACCGATGGATTATTGTTGATTTCCGCTCCGAAAATGCCGGCGTACCATTCCCACCATTTGATGCGCTCGATGAGCTTCTCGCCGACGGCCCGGCTGACGGCCCGCCGCGTCAGCAGATGTTCCGCCCCGTAAATCTCCGACGTCTCGCCGAGGATACTGGCGCCCCCCTGGGCGACTATAAGATCGGACGCCACGCCAAGGGCCGGGTTGGCCGTGACGCCGCTGTTGCCGTCGGAGCCGCCGCAGTTCGTGCCGAGGATGATCTTGTCGGCCGACAGCCGCGTCCGCCGGACGTCGTTGACCTGCGGCAGCAGTTCCGCCACAGCCTGCACGCCGGCTTCCACCGTCTTGCGGATGCCGCCGCATTCCTGAATCGTGATGATTCGGGGCGGGGAAACCCCGCCCCTACCGTCGCCGTAGGGGCGGGGTTTCCCCGCCCTCAGCTGCACCAGACCTTGATTCTCGACTAAATGGATCGCCTGCCCCGTTTCGCAGCCGAGGCCTATGAGGATGTACGCGGCGACGTTGGGATGTTTGGCGAAGCCGGCCAGCGTGCGATCCAGCTGGTTGTGGTCGGGGCCGTCGTACTGCATGGCGCAGCCGGCCTTGTGCGTGATGGCCACGACGCCGTCCACGTTGGGGTATTGCTTCAGCAGGTCGCTTTGCCGAAACCGCTCCGAGACGTATTTGCTGGTGGAGGCGGAGCAGTTGACGGTGCTGATGATCGCGATGTAGTTGCGCGTGCCGTAGCGGCCGTCGCCGCGGTCGTAGCCCATGAAGTAGCGCGGCTCGGCGGCAGCGGGCGGCGGCGGACAGTCGCGGCAGAAGGCATAGTCGCGTTCGAAGGCGTCGGCCGAGACGTTGTGGACGTGGACATGTCCGCCAAGCGAGATGTCGCAACTGGCGAATCCGATGATCTGGCCGTACTTGCGGACGGCTTCGCCCTTGGCGATGGGGCGAACGGCGATTTTGTGGCCGAGGCCGATGCGGCGATCGGGCGTCAACGTCGCGCCGCCGAAAGTATATTCCTGGCCAGGCAGCAGCATCCGGGCGGCGACGGCGACGTTGTCTTCCGGACGGAGATGGACGGCGACCTGGGAAAGCAGCGTGGCTGGCATGAACGAGTCCCCGCATCGGACGGCATTTGGCGTGCTGTCACGATAGCGGAGAGCCGGGGCGATTGCAAAGGTCGACGACGGCCGCGTTAGGGGGTCTGGCCGGATACTAGCCACGGCGTGACTTGCAGACTGAGGAAGAGCGGCATGCAAGTGCTGTTGTGCCAGCAGCGGCGTTCGAGGCACATTTCCGGCTTCCAGCCGGACTGCACCAGCCGCGCGTACAAACAACGGCCCTCTTCGTCGAGGTCGCCTGGGACCTGGAAGCCGAAGAGGCCGGCCGCATCCTCATAGTAGCGATCAACGGTCCCAAACATCGTGGTTCCGAAATGGAGCATGAACACGTCGCAAGGCGAATGGAAGGCGATGATCTCGCCCCGCGTGGCCCGCAGCGCGGGCCGGAGATCGTACGTCGGCGAAATGGCGGCGGAAAGCAGGATCATGCGCTCGATCGTACAGGGCGGGAGCT
>DATKHW010000588.1:0-2879 GCA_035546275.1 Gemmataceae bacterium | reverse complement strand
CATTGAGAATTATGCCGCTCTCAAAAAGCAGCTTCAAGAGGAGGGCGTCGTCTTCCACAGCGACACCGACACCGAGATCGTGGCCCAGCTAATCGCCAGGCGTCTTAACGGCGAGGGGCTGGTCGGCGCCGTGGCCCAGGTGCTTCCGCTGCTCAAGGGCACGTACGGATTGGCCGTCGTCAGTCGGTTGGAGCCCGGCGTGCTAGTCGGCGCCCGTCTCGGCAGCCCGCTGGTGCTCGGCCTGGGCGAAGGCGAGTGCTACTTGGCCAGCGATCCCAGCGCTCTGGCCGGCTATGCCGAGAAGGCGGTTTATCTCGACGATCATCAAATGTGCGTGCTGACCGCCGACGACTGGCGCATCATGAACCGCCGTGGGGCGACGGTGACGCCGGCGTTCCACGTGCTGGAAGCGGCGGCCGAGGAGCAGGACGCGGGCGCATTCCAGCATTTCATGCTGAAGGAGATCCACGAGCAGCCCGAAGCGCTGGAAAACGCCCTTCGCGGCCGGCTCGACGAGTCGGACGGCACGGCCCATTTCGGCGGTCTGAATCTGGACGTGCAGCGGCTGCGGCAAGCGGATCGCATTGTCATGACGGCCTGCGGCACCAGCTACCATGCCGCCCTGGTCGGCGAGCACCTGTTCGAGGAGTTCGCCCGGATGCCGGTGGAGGTGGAGTACGCCAGCGAGTTCCGCTATCGCAATCCGCCGCTGGACCGCAACACCATCGTGCTGGCGCTGACGCAGTCCGGCGAGACGGCCGACACCCTGGCCGCCGTGCGCGAATCCAAGCGCAAGGGGCATCCCACTCTCGCCCTCTGCAATGTCGTCGGCAGCAGCATCGCGCGGGAGGCCGACGGCGGCGTCTACCTGCACGCCGGCCCCGAGATCGGCGTCGCCAGCACCAAGGCCTTCACGAACCAGGTCGCCGTCCTCGCTATGCTCGCTCTCTACTTCGGCCGAATGCGCCACCTGTCTTCAATTCAGGGATCGCAAATGGTGCGAGATCTGCACACCGTGCCCGACCTGATTCGCAAGACGCTGCAATGCGAGGACAAAGTCCGCGAGGTCGCGGAGCGGTACAGCGCTGTCCGCAACGTGCTGTACCTGGGCCGGCAATACCTCTATCCGATCGCGCTGGAAGGCGCGTTGAAGCTAAAAGAGATCAGCTATATCCACGCCGAAGGTTATCCGGCCGCGGAGATGAAGCACGGTCCCATCGCGCTGGTGGACGAGGAGACGCCGACGGTGTTCCTGGCGCCGCGCGGCGCCGTATTCGACAAGGTGCTGAGCAACCTGGAAGAGATCAAGGCCCGCCGCGGCCCAGTCATCGCCGTCGTCTCCGAGGGCGACGAGGAGACGGCGGCCCGCGCCGACGAGGCGATCTTCATCCCGGAGGCGCCGGAATATCTGCAACCGTTGCTGGCCGTCGTGCCGCTGCAGCTGCTGGCGTACCACATGGCGGTGCTGCGCGGCTGCGACGTGGACAAGCCGCGCAACCTGGCCAAGAGCGTGACGGTGGAATGAGGCGATGCCTTTGTGGAGAACCTCGATGCGTATATGCATTTTTGAAGACGCCGGCTGCATGAACCTGGAACCGCTGGCCCTAACGCGGCCCGCCTTTGACCTGCGCTGCGGCGCGCTCACGCTGCTGGAACGGCAGCTCCGCCAAGTTGGCGCCGTCGAAGTCGCTGCGTTCGTGCGGCCGTTTCTCGCCGATTTCTGCCGGTTCCTGCACCCTGAGATGCGCGTCAACGACGCCACTGGGTTGGACCACGGTCCAGTCGTGCTGGTCAATGCCCGCTGGCTGCCCGACCTCGGCGAATCAATCCCGATGGACAGTCCCGCCGTCGGCATGATCGACGACGAGATCACGTGCGTTGTCCTGCCCGATGGGGCGGTCGAGCTGTCGCCGGAATCGCTGCTCTGGCGGCTGGAGGAATGCAAACAAACATTGCCACATCGGGAAACGGGCGGCGCCTTGATGGCGTACCCGTGGGACCTCGTCGAACACAACGCCGAGGCGCTGCGGCAAGATTTCGTCCATCGATCCATTGTGCCGGAAGCAGCCTCCCTTCCGGCGGGCGTCTCTCTGGTCGGCGCCGCCGATTCGGTGCGGATTGACCCGTCGGCCCACATCGAGCCGATGGTGCTGATCGACGCGAGCAAGGGGCCGGTCCTGATCGACCGCGGCGCCGTGGTGCAGGCGTTCAGCAGATTGGAAGGGCCGTGCTATGTCGGCCCCGACAGCCACATTTTGGGGGCGAAACTGCGCGGCGGCAGCATCGGGCCGAATTGTCGCATCGGCGGCGAAGTCGAGGTCAGCGTCGTATACGGCCACGCCAACAAGGCGCACGACGGCTTCCTCGGCCACAGCTACGTCGGCGAGTGGGTCAATCTCGGCGCCGGTACGCAGGTCAGCGATCTCCGCACCGATTACGGCGCCGTGTCGTTCCGCATCGCCGGCCGCACCATCGACAGCGGCCTCATGAAAGTCGGCGCCTTCCTCGGCGACCACGCCAAGACGAGCATCAACGCCCAACTGAACACCGGCACGATCGTGGGGCCGTTCGGCCAACTCCTGACCAACGGCGGCCTGATGCCGCGCCTCGTTCCAGCGTTCTGCCGCGTCGGCCACGGACGCTTGCAGGAGAGAACCGACCTCCGCGAACTCTTCGAAACGGCTTCCGTGGTGATGGGGCGGCGCAAGCAGCGTTGGGCGGAGGCGCACGCCGAGTTCTTCCTGGCGCTGTACGAACAAACGGAGGAAGAGCGACGGCAGATGATCCGCGAGGCGGAGCAGCGGCGGCTGCGGCGGGTGGTGTGAGACGCCAAACGAGCCGGAAGCGTGAGCGACGGTCTTCATCCGTCGCTCACGCTT
>DATKHW010000587.1:0-3564 GCA_035546275.1 Gemmataceae bacterium | reverse complement strand
CGACCGGATTTTCGCCCACCGTCCCGGCGCCTTCGCCCCTTCCCAACCGCGCCCGAAGTCGTTAGGCTTTTTTCCATAGGGTCTGCGACGCTCTTCTCTTGTTTCACGGCGATTTTCATGAACTGGTTGCGCACCGAAACCGTCTGCAAGGGCCTCTTTCTCGGTCTGGTGCTTTACGCCGGCCTGGAAACGGCCGCCGTCCCACCCGGCGACAAGACCTGGGTGAGCTTCGCCTGGGTCAACCTGTCGGCCCTGGCGGGATTGGCAATCGCTTTGGTGATTGCAGCTGGCATCCGCCTGCGCGAAGGATTCCGCGTGCGCGGCAAACCCCATCTGTTTCTCCTTTTCCTCCTGCTCGAAAGCCCCTGGCTGGTTTACGTCGGCGTCTTCGCCGGCCTAGTTTTCGGGATTGTCTGGGTCCATCAGGGAGGATCGATCCTGGAGGATGCGTCGCTGCTGTGGATGCTGGCAGGCGGCGCCGGCTTGGGCGTGGTTTTCTGTCTGCTGCGGCAGGTCCCGCGACGGCTGGCGCGCTTGGTCTACGGCTTCTTGCTGTTCGCAGGCATGGCGGGCGGCGTCTTGTTCTGGCTCGACCAGTTTTCCTTCTTCGGGCAGCTGCCCTATCTGAACACCGCGCTGGATCAAAGCCCGACGATCCAGATCGCATTTTCTGTACAAATACTGGCGGGCATGGGCTTGTTTTACGTGCTGATCCTGGCCGGGCGGGAGGATGAAAGCGAAGCCGACGTCGCCGCCGTGTGCGGCGGCTTGGCCGTGGCCATCGGCGTTTACAGCCGTACCTTGTTTGATCCTGAAAACCTGGCCCACGTCGGCTATCTGCTCTACCTGATCCCCGCCGTTCTCTACGTCGGCTACGCCTTCCGCGCTTTGCCGTGGCTGCGCGTGGTGAAGCACGCCTTTCGCGGCATGAGTTTCGCGCAGGTCCGCAGCTTCCGCCGCTCCCTGCAATCGTATCGCCGTGCGCTCGCGCTGGACCCCAAAAACAAGTTGGCCCTCCAGGGCATGTGGAACGTCCACCGCGCGCTGGACATCAACGCCCTGGCCAACGATCCGCAAACGCTGGCGCTGGTCGATCTCGATCTTTGCCTGGACCGAGCCGGCTCGCTGCTGGTGCAGGGCAAGCCGAACGAGGCGCAGCTGCACGAAGCGAATCGGCTGCTCGACGTGGTGCTCGGTTTGCAGCCGCAGATGCAGCCGCCGATCGACTACTGGCGAGCCGTGTCGCACACGCACACCCGGCAATTCGACGAGGCGGCCGCCGAGCTGACGCGCCTTCTCGACCCGGTCCACTACGGCCGCGACAACGCGCAACGGCGGTCGGTGCTGTTTCAAGCCTGGCAGCTGGCGTTGACCTTATCGGAGACGCTGCGGCAGCGCGTCGGCTTGCCGCAGCTGGCCCAGCAGGGCCGGCGCATGGAAGCCATCGCCGCGGTGGAACGGCGGCTGGCGGAGATCAACGGCGACGAAGCGGCGTGGGGCATGAAGCGGCTGCTGTACAGTGAGCTGACGGAGGCGGAGTATTTCGATACGATGGGCGACGCCGCCGTGACAGGGTCTGGAGACCATGCCACAACGGCTCCGCGGACCTTCGACTACAGTTACGTGCAGCAGCTCGGCCTGTCGCTCATCAACGACGATGCGCAGTGGCAGCGCGGCGGAGCGTATTTGCGCATGGCCGCCCACGGCATGCCGATGCTGGGGCCGACGCTGTTCTTGCAGATCGCCCAGGCGCAGCAGCGCGTCGGGCGGACGGAGGAGGCGCGGCACAATCTCGAATTGGCCAAGCGCGCCGGCCGGTCGATCGGCGCCAAGAGCCTGGCCGAGGCCGAGCGGACGGCCTACTTCGCCGTCGTCAAGCAGCTGGCCGAATTGGCCCAGTCGTCCGGCGACCTGGACGCGGCCATCGAGAACCTGCATCTCTACGCCGAGTCGGAGCGGAGCGGCCTGGAGACGCTGCGGACCCTGGCCGACCTCTATGAGCGCAAGGGCGATGCGCTGATGGCGCTTCGCGTCACGGAGCAGGGATTGCTTTACAGCTCCCGCGACAAGGACCTGATCGCTCGCAAGGACCGGTATTACTACTCCGTGATGCCTGACGACCTGCGGGCCCGGATCGACCTGATACGCAACGCCTTCGACTTCGACTACTGCATGAGGCGGGCGCGGACGGTCCTGGACGGCCGGCTGGCTTCCGACGCGGAATGGATGGACGTGGCGTCGCATTTGATCCAGTTGGCGATGGTGGTGAAGCCGGCAAGCTTGACGGCGAAAGTGCTTTATGTGCGCCTGCGGCTCCGCTACGGCGAACGGGACGAGGCGGTGGCGCTGCTCGAACACGTGCGGGAGCCGAAGCCGGAGCGGTTCGACAGCGGCGAGGACGAGGAAGCGTGGTATCAGGCCTGCCAAATCCTCGGCGACATTTACCTGGAAGGCGGCAAGCCGGATATGGCGGTCAAGTGCCTGACGGAGTACCGCAAGAGCGCCAAGAGCGGCGCCCGCACCTTGTACAAGCTGGGCCAGGCTTACGAAAAGCTCGGCGACCGCGCCCATGCCGTGAAGGCCTACGAGATGGTGACGGCCTACGACGGCAATCCACTGGTGTACGACGCCCGCAGCGCCTTGCATCGGTTGCAGCAAGCGTCGTGACGAAATGCACAAGCCCGCGGCGGCGGCAAGGGACGCCCTTGCCGCCGCCGCGGGCTTGCCGCCTAAAGGCACTCATGCCATCTTCTGGCCCATATCGTCTTCACGTCGCGCCGCCTGTCCGGCGGCCAACTGCGCCCGCAATTCCGCCCCCGTGAGGATCTGCGTGTCTTCGAAGAAGTCGTCTTTGAGGACCGGGGGCGGCAGCGTTTCCGGTTCGACTTTTGGCGGCGGCGGATCCTCGCGCGTGCCCATGAGGTTGGCCCACGGGTGCCAGTCGGGGACGTGCATGCAAATGGTCCGCACCGCAGCCATCAGCGGCATCGCCAGGAACAGGCCGGGCAGACCCCATACCAGCTCCCAGAAGAGGCAGGCCAGCATCACGGTCGTCGCGTTCAGCTCCATGCTGCGGCCCATCAGGACCGGCACGACGAAATAGCCTTCCAGCATTACGAACAAAGTGTAAAAGACCAGGATGCCCAGCGGCGCCCAGTCGAAGGGGCTGTTGATGAAGGCGTCGATGATCGGCGGGAAGCCGGCGACGATGGGGCCGATATAGGGCACATACCAAAGAATGGCCGTCAAGAGCGCCCACGCCCACGGCTGGCTCAGGCCGAGGAATTCGTACAGCAATCCCAGGAAAATGGCCATCGAGAAGTTGATGATGGTGCGCCACACCAGGTAAGAGCGAATCTGCGTGGCCATGTCCTTGAGGGCTTCCACGACGCGACGCTGGGCCTTGTCGCTGGTGCCGAAGATTGAGACGAGATGCCGCGACAGCATCTTGCCTTCGATGAGCAGAAACAGCAGCACGAACAGGATGAGGATGGCGCCCCACAAGATCTGCGAGCCGATGTTGCCGATCGACGCGACCATCTTGGCAAAGGCGTCCGTGTTCGG
>DATKHW010000586.1:0-2404 GCA_035546275.1 Gemmataceae bacterium | reverse complement strand
TCCAAACCCGGCTCCAGTTCGACGAAGACGCCGAAGTTGGTGAGCTTCGTCACCTTGCCCTTCTTGACCTCGCCGGGCTTGTAACGGCCGGGGATGTCGCCTTCCCATGGATCGTTGTTCATCTGCTTGAGACCAAGCGCGATGCGCTTGCGCTCCTGCTCCACATTCAGAACGACGCAGGTCACCTGGTCGCCCTTCTGGACGACTTCGCTGGGATAGGCCACCTTGCGCATCCAGCTCATGTCGCTGACGTGCAAAAGCCCGTCGATGCCGTCTTCGATCTCGATGAAGGCACCGTAATTGGTCAGGTTGCGCACTAAATCGCTGACCAGTGTTCCCGGCGGATGGCGTTCGGCCGCTTTGTCCCAGGGATTCGGCTGGATCTGCTTCATGCCCAGCGAAATCTCCTGCATCTCCTTGTTGATGTTGAGGACCTGCACCTCGATTTGGTCGCCGGTTTGCACCAGCTCGTTGGCGTGATTAAGTCGTTTGGTCCAACTCGTTTCGGAAATGTGGACGAGCCCCTCCACCCCCGGTTCCAGTTTGACGAAAGCGCCGTAGCCCATGACGTTGACGACTTCGCCGACATGCCGGCTGCCGACAGGATACTTCTCAGCCGCCGTCGCCCACGGATTGGCCGTTTTTTGCTTCAGTCCCAGCGCGATTTTCTCACGCTCCTTGTCCGCCGAGATGATGTACACGTCCAGCGGCTGGTCGATGTGGACGATCTCGTGTGGGTTGCTGACGCGGCCCCACGACATGTCGGTGATGTGCAAGAGGCCGTCGATGCCGCCGAGGTCCACGAAGGCGCCGAAATCGGCGATGTTCTTGACGACGCCCTTGCGAATCTGACCCGGCTCGATTTCGGCCAGCAGCTTCTTCTTCATCTCCTCGCGCTGATCCTCAAGCAGCTTGCGGCGCGAGACGACGACGTTGCGGCGGACTTCGTCGATTTTGAGAATCTTGCATTCGATGGTGCGGCCGATGTAGGCGCCGATGTCCGGCGGGCGACGGATGTCCACCTGCGAGGCACGCATAAAGACGTTGACGCCAATGTTGACGAGCAGACCGCCCTTGATCTTGCGAGCCACGAGGCCGGAGACGACGTCTCCTTCCTTGTGCGTCTCGATCACCGTCTCCCATTCTTTCTGCCGCTTGGCCTTGCCGTAGGGCAGGACGATGGCGCCGCCCTCATCCTCGATCGGGTCGAGCAGGACCTGGATTTCGTCGCCGACATGCGGCGGCTTAACCTTGTCTTCGGCCTCGTGGTACCACTCCTGCAGCGGAATGACGCCTTCGCTCTTGCAGCCGACGTCCACCACCACGGAATTGCCGATGACGTTGGCCACGCGGCCGGCGACGATTTTGTTGCCCTCGAATTCTTGCGGTGGGGCCTCCAGCCACTCTTCGACGTGCCCGCCGGTTTCGGGGCGCTCAAAGACCTCGCTGAGTTCTTGGTTCAGCTCCTGTTCGGGGAGATCGAACTGGAGAAGCAAGTTGCGGTTGACCATTAAGCGCGATACCCTCCGGCCCGGCCCGCTGGGACGGCGCCGGCGATCAGAAAGGGCGAAAAGACAAAACCGCCCGACCGGCCGACGCGGCCGGCGCACCAAAGCGGCAAAAGAAAATCATAACCGCGACGCCGGACGGACAGAAGTGGCGTGAAGAGGCGTTCAGCCTTGCGCCCGTAGCGGTTATTCCGGAAAGGCCGCGATTTTGTTCTTGCTTCTGCACGACTGGATGTTAGATTAACCCATGCACATCGTCATTTCTGTTTCGCCCTCGGAGGATAGAACCATGCTGACGGATTACATGGTGACCTGTCCGAATCCGCGGTGCCATTGGCGGGGCAGCTTGCTGCCGGAAAAGAACCGCGACGCGTGGCGCAGCGCCCTGCCGGCCACCCAAATTATCCTGTTCCGCTGCCCTAAGTGTGCCTGCGAGTGGCGCGCGCATTTGGTCGGCGACGAGTTGGTGCGCCATCACGAAGAGCTGGCCGGCGCCGACGCCTGAGTCGCTGCTGCGCGAAGGCTCGACGTCGGCGTCGGGCCTTTACCCATTTCCCTCAAACTCTCCTGCACCGCGGTTCGCCTGTCGCGCTGCGGCCCCGTGCTGATACAATGCCGGCACGGTTGGTTGCGGCGGCCCCCACGACAGCGACAGCGGGAGCGCGGCGTGTCCATCGACGTCCAAGGCTACAGCAAGGTATACGGCTCTACGGCGGCCGTTTCCGATGTCACTTTTTCCGTGGCGCCCGGCGAGATCCTCGGCCTGGTTGGCCCGAACGGCGCCGGCAAAACGACGACGTTGCGGGCGCTGTGCGGCATCTTGCGGCCGACCGAGGGCCGGCTCAGCATCGCCGGACACGACGTAGTTCGCAACCCGATTGCAGCCAAGTCAGAAC
>DATKHW010000585.1:0-6531 GCA_035546275.1 Gemmataceae bacterium | reverse complement strand
CGCGAGGCAGAGCCTCGCCAGCAGTGCGCTCCCGGGCAGAGCCTGGGAGCGAGTAAAATGGCGCCGCCCGGTCAAGCCGGATAGGCCGCCGGTCCGTCAGTCCGCCTCGACGGCGAATGGGACCAAACCATAATGCACAAGCCGCATCTCGATACGGCGCTGAATCGGCCGCCACGCCGAGGCCCAGTCGAGGCGGGCCTGGGCGCGCCGGCCTTCCGCCGCGGCCAGCGCGTCGTAATCTGGAGCGTCGAGCGCCGCACACAGCGCTTCCCAGTCGCGGTCGCGGGCGGCGGTCCGCTCGGGACGCAGCGCCAGGTCGCGCCCTAACCGGGCGGGATGGAATTGCGCCTGGGCCGGCCGGCCGCGCTGCAGCACCACCTCGGCCCAGCCGGTCCGCCGCGACAGCGGATGCAGCCGCAACTTCGTCAGGAATGGATCGCCGGTCTTGGAACAACCCCGCCAGTACATATCCGAGAAGAGGAAATTGCCCAGGCTGTAGAAGACGGGAACGCCGCCGATCGTTTCATACGGCTGCAAGACGTGCGGATGATGGCCGACGATCAGGTCCGCCCCGGCCTCCGCCAGCCGCGCCGCCCAGCGCCGCTGCTCTGGCGTGGGCAGACGGGACATTTCGACCCCCCAATGGATTTGAACGATCAGCCAGTCCACGCGCGGCCGCAGCTCGCGGATGCGTCGAACGGCCCCGTCCACGTCGAGCGGCGCCACGCCCGGCGTCGTCGGCCCGGCGTAGAGCGCGCTGTTCTGTTCCACGAGACAGAAAGCCACGACGCCGATCGTCCGCCCCTTGCAGTGCAGCACTGCCGGCGCCGAGGCGGCGGCGAGGTCCATTCCCGCTCCGACATGGATCATGCCGCGTGCATCGAGGGCCGTCCGCGTATCCGCCAATCCCTCCGGGCCAAAATCGAGCATGTGGTTGTTGGCCAGCGTCACGCAATCGAAGCCTGCCGTGCTCAGGGCGGCGGCCGCATCCGGCGCCGCGCGCAGCGTCAGCTTGGACGGGAAGGTTTTCGGAGCGGCCGTGATCGGCGATTCGAGGTTGCCCAATCGCAGATCCGCCTCGCGCCATTCCGGCAGGACGCGGTGAAATGGATACCGGGCGCCGCGGCGGGCCAGCCGCGGCCGATAGCGCCCGTTGAAGCAGAGATCGCCGACGGCGATGATGCGGACCGACGCGGAATTCATGGCGTCCCTCACGCCGCCTGCGGTTGAGCGGCCGCTTGCCACGACGGCGCCTCGACCACGGCGGCGCGGCGGCGCAAACAATGCAGCGCTACCGTTTGAAAAGCTGCAAACCAGATCCAATAAAAGCGAAATAGGTTGTGGCCGGCCATGCCGAGAAACAGGAGCAGGATCACGCACAGGCCGACGGCCCGCGCCGCGTGGGAGGCGAAGTTCCGCGGCTGGTCCGGGTTGCTGCGATGGAAGCGGCTCGCCTCGCGGGCGTTTCGCCAGAAGCAGAACACGAGTCCGGTCAGGCCGAGGGCGCCGAGCGCTCCCGTCTCGGCCAGCGTTTGGCCGTAGAGGTTGTGGGCGCCGCCTTCCCGGCCGGTGACGTATTTGAAGCCGCCGGGGCCGTAGCCGAGCAGCGGACTTTGCTGCCACGCCTCGAAGCCGTAGATCAGCCCGTCGAGCCGGCCGGACGCTGATTCCTGGGCGTTTTTCGGCCCGACGCTTGGGTCGATGATCGTTTCATAGCGCGTCCGCAGGTCCTGCGGCAGGCTGAACCAAACGACTGGCGCGGCCAACAGGCCGAGGACGATCAGGAGCGCGACCAGCTTGACGCGCCCCGTCGCGGCCAGGCACAGCAGCGTGCACAGGCCGAGCGAAAGCAACCCCGCACGCGATCCGGTAAGGAGGATGCAGCCGACGGCCAGGAGCGTGAAGCCGACCAGCGCGGCCCGCATCCAGCCGGAAGGCCGTGTCAGCCAGAAGGGGACCGTCAACGGCAGGGAATAGACCAGGTTGGCCGCGAAGCCGTTGGCGTCGCCGATCGTCGTGTTGACGCCGAGCATGCGCGCGACGCCCATGCGCCACTGGTAGCGCCCGCCCAGGTATTCCAGCAGTGAATGGCCGGTGTAGAGCGTGACGGCCAGCAGATAGAGCGAGAACAGCTTGCGCAGGCCGTCCTCGTCGCGGACGCTGGTGACGACGAGAATATAAAATACCAGATATTTGAAGTAGTCTTCGACGATGTCGGGGCAGCCTTCGTTGCTCATGTACGGACTGGCCAGCCAGGCGGCCGTCATGGCCAGCGTGAACGCGACCAGGGCGACGTGGAGCCGGTTGTTGATCCAGCCCTTGTTCGGCTGCACAGCCCAGTAGGCGATCATGAGCAGCATGTAAATGCGCTCGATCTGCAAATCGCCCAGGACCGGCCAGATTTCGAACGGCCGATGCACAAATAACCACATGTAGACGCCGAGCAGCCAGATCATGAGGCGTTCTCCGAGGGGTCAGGGGTCAGAGCCGACTTTACAGAGCAATTGACGCCTCCTAAGCGGCAACGGGCGCCTGGGCCTGTTCTGACCCCTGACCCCTGACCCCTGACCCCTTTCCGGTCAGTCGATCGAACAAGTCCAGCAGCCGCTGGGTGGATCGGACCACGTCGAAACGGGACCGCGCCGCGGCGGCGAAGGAGCGAGCCGCTTCCGTCCACGGCCGCGTCAGGGCCAGATACAGCCCGTGGCGCAGGGCGTCGGCGTCGCCGGCTGCGACAGTCCGCGACGGCGTGCCGCGCAGCACCTCGCGCAGACCGGGGCAGTCGGAGCCGAGCACGGGGACGCCGGCCGTCATCGCCTCCATCGAAATCAGCGACGACGCCTCCCACAAGGACGGCACGACCACCAGGCCGAGTTGCCGCAGCACCGGATGCACGTCGGGCGTGAAGTCCAGCAGCGTCACGCGGTCGGACAGGCCGCGGCGCCGCACTTCACGGCTATACTCGATCCGGTAATCCCCGGAACCGAAGGCGGCGACGTGGAACGGCGGCGCGGACGGATCGGCGGCGAGGCGCTGGACGGCCTCCAGCAGGACGGAAAACCCCTTTTCCGGCATGAAACGTCCGAGAAAGCCGATCAAGGCGGCGTCCGGTGCGGCGCCGAGACGCCGTCGCAGGGAATCGTCGCGGGGAACGTCAGTGGGTCGGCGGATGCGAACGCCGTTGGGGATCGTCGCGATGCGATGGGGACGGCCGGCCAGCGTCGGAAAGTATTGGAGCAGATTCGCGCGGGCGTCTTCGCTGACCACGACGATGGCGTCAGGCCGCCGCATCAGCCGGCCCAGCGCCCAGCGCTTGAACGGCCCCAGCAGGCCGGAAAATCGACACGGCTGCAACGGCTCGTGCAAGGTGGCGACGTGCGGGATGCGCAATCCGACATTGGCGGCGACGGCGTGGACGGCCGCTGTCAGGCCGTGCGAATGGATCAGGTCGAAGCCGCCGTCGCGCACCAGGCCGCGCACCGTCGGCCACAGGGAGCAGCTCCGGCGTTTCACGGGGACGCCGATGTATTCGGTGCGGGGGACGCCTTGCAGCGATTCGCGCAGAGCGTCGAGCGAGCCGTCGGCGGGGCCGACGAACGTGAAGCGCCAGCCGGCCGCCGCCGCGATCGGATAGTTGGCCAGCAGGTGCGTGCGAATGCCGCCGACGGGCCAGCGCACCACCACCAGCGCCCGGCGGACTTCGGAGGCGCCGCCGATAAGACCGATGGGAACGGCGTTCCTTTCCGGCATAGTTGCAAGGTGCATCGACATGGCCGATCCTCCTGATAGCCCGGACGGCTTTGCGATCAAGCGGCCTTCATCCGCCGGCCGCCGAAGCGCTGTTCCGACGCCAGGCGCTCGTAAAACACCGTGAATCGTTCGACCATCGCCTCGCGGCTGCAGCGGTCGCGGGCGCGGCGCCGCGCGGCCTCTCCCAGACGGCGCGCCAATTCCGGCCGGCGAAGCAGCCTGGCGATAGCCTCCGCCAGGCGGTCCGCATCGCCGGGCGGGACGAGCAACCCCTGCACGCCGTCCTCGATCAGGTCCGGCGCCGCCCCGACGGCGGTGGCGACGATTGCCCGCCCCGCCGCCATGTATTCGAGCAGCGCGTTGGACATGCCTTCCGACCGCGAGCACAGCACAGCCACATCCAGCCCGCCGAGGAACGCCGGAATGTCGCTCACGGAGCCGAGCAGCCGGAACCGATCGGCCAGGCCGCGCGCCTGGGCCGTCGCTTCCAGCGACGCTCGCATTTCCCCCTCGCCGGCTATTTGAAATCGCAGATCGGAAAACTCGCCGGAAAGCCGCATCGCCGCGTCGAGCAGTACATCGAGGCCTTTCACATGCCGCAAGTTGGCGGCGGCGCCGACGGTCGGCCGGCCGGCGATGCGGGCCGACAGCGGCGGCACGGCCAAAAAGCGAGCGTGGTCGACGCCGTTTTCCAGCACCGTGATCGTCTCCGGCCGCGGCCCCTCGGCGGCCAGCAAGGCGTCGCGGGCGGCGCCGCAGTTGACCACGCTGCCGGTCGCGATCCCATTCAGCAGCCGGCCGAGCCGGCGATGGCCGCGCGTCATCCAGTGGCCCAGGTTGTTGCGCGTCCGCAGCCGATGCGGCACGCCGGCCAGCCGCGCCGCCGGCAGACCGAAATAACTGCTATCCGGAAAGTAGGTTTGCAGGACGTCGATCCGCTCACACCGCAAAAAGCGGATAAAACGGGCCGCTTTCGCCAGCGTCGCCGGCCGCAGCAGCGAGCCGACATGGAGTCGATAAACCGGGCAGTGGTCCGGCTCCAGCGCCCGCGACGCCGCCGCCCCGCCGTGCAGCAGGCACAGGTACGGCTGAACCCGGCCGCGATCGAGCCGCCGGATCAGCGCCAACAGCTGCGTCTCCGTCCCCGCCGCCGCCAGCTCGTCGATCAGGAAGCAGACGCGCACCGGCCCCGCTGCATCCTGGGCGGCGATGCAGGGGGCCTCTCGTCCATCGATTTCGCTCAGCGTTCGCATAAATCTGCCATTTCCGCAACAACGGGAGACGCCGATTTCAGCTCCGCGAACAGCCGGCGGTAGCCGCGAGCCTGGGCGGCGAAGGTGAACTGCTCGTGAACGCGCTGGCGGCCCTGCCATCCCATGTCGCGGAGCCGTTCTTCCGACGCCAAAGCTGTGGCGATGCGATCGGCCAGGGCTGTCGCGTCGCCGGCCCGGACCAGGAAGCCGTTGACGCCGTCCTCCACCGCTTCGGGCGCCCCGCCGACGGCCGTGGACACGACGGGCACGCCGGCCGCAAAGGCTTCCAGCACGACGTTGGGCATCCCCTCCGTGAACGACGGCAACGCCAGCAGGTCGAAGCACGGCAGCAGCCGGTCGAGGTCGCTCCGGAAACCGGCCAGCACGAACGAGGAGACAAGCCCGGCCCGTTCGATCTGCCGGGCCAAGCGAGCGCGGCAGGCGCCCTCGCCGAAGACGACGAAACCGACGGCCGGATCACGTTTGATCACGCGCCGGGCCGCGGCGACAAGGATGCGAAAGCCCTTCTCCGGGCTGAGCCGGCCGGCCGCGCCGACGATGCACCGCGGCGGACGGCCAAAATAACGGAGCAATTCGGCCCGATAAATCGGGTCCGCCTCCTCGAACCGCTCCGGATCGACGGCGTTGTAAATGACGCGAACGTGCTCCGGCCGCGCACCGGCCCGCCGCACCTTGCGGGCCTGCGCCTCCGAAACGCAAACGACCCGATCCATGCAGCGCAGGTGCAGCCGATCGACGGCCTCGTACAGCCGAATGCGAAAATTCTCGCCGGTCCAGCCGCGCGACACCGCTGCGGCGGGAACGCCGACGCGCCGGGCGGCCAGGCGACCAAGCAGATTTGCTTTGTAGCCGTTGCAAAGCAGCACGTCCGTTTTCCGCCGCTCCAGCTCGGCGGCGATGTCGGCGACGGTAGCGCGGAAGCGCGGGGAGTCGTGGGCCAGCTCGGCGGCCTCCACGTCCTGCCGCCGCGCTTCCGCGAGAAACGCCCCGCATCGGCCGCCTTCGGAAAAGGTCAGGACCGTGCTGCGATCGGCGTCGGCCAGGGCGCGGCACAGCCCGAGGATCTGCCGCTCCGGGCCGCCGTAAAACGTGGACGCCGTCAAGTGGACGATGTTCATGCAGATCGCCTCTTAAACGGACAGCGATTGTTCCACGACGCAATCCATCCACACGCGCTCCAGCTGTTCCGCCAGCGCGTCCCAGCCGTAGCGACGCAGCACCATCTCCCGCCCGCGCCGCGCCTGCTCCTGCATGGCGGCCGGCGACCGCACGGCCCCGAGGATCGCCCCCACCAGATCATCCACGTCCTCGACGACCGTCAGGTGACGGCCCGCTGTCAGTTCCAGCCCCTCGGCGCCGACGCGGGTGGAGACGACCGGCGTGTTCATGGCCAGCGCCTCCAGGATCTTCAGGCGCGAGCCGCCGCCGATGCGCAGCGGCACGAGCATCAGGCCGCAGCGCGCCAGCTCCGGCCGCACGTCCGGCAGATCCGCGCGCAGCTCCACGC
>DATKHW010000584.1:0-4293 GCA_035546275.1 Gemmataceae bacterium | reverse complement strand
TTCCCCGCCGCACTGACATCGCGGCGTCGATCTGAGCAATGATTATGCCCGGTACGGACGCCGCCCGCCACCTTCTCTCGACAGCCGTCGTACAACCAGATACCCTGCTGCCAATTCGCCCAACGGACGTGGGGAGCCTATGGTCGTTGGAGTATCCGGTGCGAGCCGCGGAGAATAATCTCTGGGGGCAGGTGGCCGGGGACATCCAAGACCGGCGGCCGGTGGTGATGGCGACGGTCGTCCGCGACAGCGGCTCCGTCCCCCGTCGCAGCGGCGCCAAGATGCTGATCTATCCCGATCGCACGACCCGAGGCAGCATCGGCGGGGGAATCTTCGAGTTGCTTGTCATCCGCGACGCCCTGGCCGCCCTTGAGGGCGGCGCCAGCGTTACCCGCAGCTATTCGTTTAATCCCAAGGGCGCTGATGACGACGCCTTCGGCGCCGTGTGCGGCGGCAGGGCCGAAGTCTTCCTGGAGGTGGTCATGCCGGCCGATCGTCTCTTGATTGTGGGCGGCGGCCATTGCGGCCGGGCCCTCGCCCGCGCCGCCTCGATGATGGACTTTTCCATCGTCGTGGCCGACGACCGCGAAGAATTCGCCCGAGATCAGGATTATCCGTTTGCCAACGTCGAGGCGGTCCTGCACCTGCCGAACGATTACGAAGGACTTCCCGCGCCTGATGAGCACACCTACGTGGCGTTGGTAAGCAAGGGTTTTCTCACCGACGCCGCGGCCCTTCGGCGCGTCATCCGATCCCCCGCCGCCTATCTGGGTATGATCGGCAGCAAGAAAAAACGCGAAGCGGTCTACCAAAAGCTCATCGCGGAGGGTATCGAGGAGGCCGAGCTGGCGAAAGTTCATTCCCCGATCGGCCTGGAGATCGGCGCTGAAACTCCTGAAGAGATTGCCATTTCGATTCTGGCACAGGTGATCCAGCACCGCGCCGCGCGACGAACTGCCGGGCGCGACAAAATTGACGTTGCGGATCAGCCACAGATGATCGAATCTTGAATCCAACGGAGGCTCCCATGCCCCACAATTCGCGCGACCCGAAAACTCAGACCCCCAAGGGACTCTCCCGGCGGGGTTTCATCAAAGGGGCCGGCATGTCGGCCGCCGGCACCATACTGCTGGACGGCGGACTAGTCGGCATGGCCCAGGCTCAGGCCCGAGCCGGCCAGGCAGAAGTCATCGGCCCCGGACTGGTATTGCTGACGCTCCAGATCAACGGTCAGCCGCGGCAGGTCAGGGTGCTTCCCTGCACCACGCTTGCCGAGGCGCTGCGGGATGAGCTGGACATGACCGGCACCAAAGTCGTCTGCGACCGCGGCGCCTGCTCGGCGTGCACCGTTCATCTCGACGGCACACCGGTCTGCTCCTGCATGACGCTGGCGGTGGATGTGGGCGACCGGCACGTCAAGACAATCGAAGGCGTCGCCCAGGGGGAGCACCTGCATCCCGTGCAGGAAGCGTTCATCGAGCATGATGCGTCGCAGTGCGGGTTCTGCACGCCCGGGATGATTATGAGCTGCGTCGCGCTGCTCGATCGAAACCCCCATCCGACGCCGGATGATGTTCGCAACGCGGTCCGCGGCAACCTGTGCCGGTGCGGCACCTATCCCAAGATATTCGATGCGGTGACGGCGGCGGCAAAGGTCGCGGCACCGAAGAACGGAGGTTGAACCATGACTCAGCAAGCTCCCGCGGCGCGTCCGGCGCCGCCGCCGACTCACGCAATCGAAGTTCCCGTCGGCATCCCCGGCGTGGATCTGACCACGGCGCAGCGCCTGGTCGGCCTGGACGAACCGCCCCCACTGCCGCCGAATTCCCAGTTGAAGACCGTCGGGAAACCGACCACGCGCATTGACGGCCGCCTGAAAGTCACCGGCGCCGCCCGGTACACCGCCGACATCAATCTGCCCGGCCTGCTGTATGGGGTACTGATCACTTCGCCCCATCCGCACGCGCGCATTCGCTCGATCGATACGTCCGAAGCCGAGCGCTATCCGGGAGTCAAGGCAATGCACGTGCTCGAGACACTCCTGGGCGTGGCCCAGGAGCAGGGCGAGGAAAAGAACCGCTACCCGCTGGTGCGATTCGCGGGCCAGCCGGTGGCTGGCCTGGCCGCGACCACCCGCAACGCCGCCGAGGAAGCGGCCCGGCTGGTGAAGGTGGACTACGAAGTCCTGCCATTTGTGGTGGACACCGACGAAGCGATGAAGCCGGATGCGCCCCTGGTATTCACGGGGAAGGCCGTGCAGGCCGGAACGGCCGGAGGCGGCGGCGGGCCGCGAGGCGTGCCGCAAAAAGGTAATGTCCGCGGACCCGCAACCGGCGGGACCCGCGGCGGCGTCGATATCGAAAAGGCGCTGGCCGATTCCGAAGTCGTCGTTGAAACCGAATACCGCACCCAAGTCCAGACCCACAGCGCGCTCGAGACTCACGGCGTCGTCGCCGACTGGAAGCCCGACATGCTGACCGTCTACGCTTCAACTCAGGGCACCGGCAGCGTGCGCGACGAGCTGGCGGCGGTGTTCGACCTCGCCAAGAGCAAAGTCCGCGTCATCACCGAATTCATGGGCGGCGGCTTCGGCGCCAAGTTCGGCGCGGGAAACTTCGGCGTTGTCGCCACGCACCTCTCGAAGAAGGCCGGCGCGCCGGTCAAGCTGATGCTCAGCCGCATGGACGAGCACCTCTCGGTCGGCAATCGTCCCAACTCGGTGCAAAAGATCCGCATCGGCGCCAGGAAAGACGGCACGCTGACGGCGATCCACCTTCACAGCTACGGCACGGCCGGCGTCGGCACCGGCGCGGGGACCGCCGGGCCGGCCCAGAACCTGTACGCCTGCCCCGCGATTCACACCGAAGAATACGATGTTTTCACCCACACCGGCCCCGCCGCCGCGTTTCGCGCGCCGGGACACCCGCAAGGGTGCTTCGCCTTCGAGCAGGCGATCGACGAGCTGGCGGAAAAGCTGGGGATGGACCCGGCCGCGCTCCGCGAGAAGATCGACGTCGGGGGCGACCGCAGCGACGCCCACCGCGAGGAACGCCGCATCGGCGCCGAACGCATCGGCTGGTCGGGCCGCCGTCCCGCCGGTGCCGACCGCGGACCGATCAAACGCGGCATGGGCATGGCCCAGTCCATCTGGTACCGCTTCACCAGCGCCAAAGATTCCAACTGCGAAGTGCGCATCACCAAGGATGGGTCCGTTGAACTGATGTCTGGCGTGCAGGACATCGGCGGCGGCATCCGCACGGCACTCGCCCAGATCGTCGCCGAAGAGCTGGGACTGCGGCCCACCGACATTACCATCAAGATCGGCGACACCCACTTCCCGTCCGGCCCGGCCTCGGGCGGCAGCGTGACCACCGGCTCGATCACCCCGCCCGCCCGCGAGGCCGCTTACAAGGCCAAGCTCGAACTCCTGCGGGAGATCGCCCCCAAACTGGGCGAGCCGGCCGAGTCGCTGGTCATCGAAGACGGCAAAGTCTTCTCCCGCGAGAATCGCGACAAATCGATCTCGTTCCGCGGCGCCTGCGCCAAGCTCGAGGGCGAAGACGTCTCCGGCCGGGCCCGCCGCCGCGAGGAATACACCGACGGCGCCGGCAAGCGCATCGCCGGCGCCACCGGCGGCGTGCAGTTCGCGCAGGTCGCCGTTGACACCGAGACCGGCCAGATCGTCGTCGAGCACGTCGTCGCCGTTCACGACTGCGGCCGGCCTATCAACCCGCTGGCCCTCGAAAGCCAGATCAACGGTGGCGTGCTCCAGGGAGTCAGCTACGCGCTATTCGAGGATCGTATTCTCGACAAGCGCACCGGCCGCATGGTCAACCCCAACCTCGAGCAATACAAGATCGTGGGCGCCCGAGAAGTGCCCAAGATCGAGGCGATGGTGATCGAGCAGTATCTGGGCCGCAGCTCGACCGATGCCGCCGGCATCGGCGAGCCGGCGATCGTCGCCACCGCCGCGGCCATCGCTAACGCGGTCTACAACGCCATCGGCGTTCGCATCCGTGAGCTCCCCATGACCCCGGCGCGGGTCCTGGCTGCACTGGCCTTGGCCGATCAACACAGGAGTGCACGCACATGAAAACCTTCCAATGGACGCAAGCTTCCAGCGTCGAGCAGGCGATCGGCCAGCTCGACGGGCAGGCCGTGCTCAAGGCCGGCGGCGTAGACCTGCTGGACCTCATGAAGGAGCACCTTCTCGAACCGGCAGGGCTGGTCAACATCCGAAACATCCCCGGCCTCGATCAGATCGAGGACGATGTGACGAGCGGACTCTAGGTC
>DATKHW010000583.1:0-8965 GCA_035546275.1 Gemmataceae bacterium | reverse complement strand
TTCCTATTGCTGCTTCGTCTGGGCCGGTTTCATCCTCGGAACACGCTACCGTGAAGTGCTTCGGCAGCGCCGCGCCTTCGGCCTGGGGCTGTTGCCCACCGACGTCGGCGTCTGCATCCTGCCCGAAGACGCCCGCCTCCTTCAGCGCAAGGTCGAACAGCAAGCGTCCATCGGCGGCCCCTACATCCTGGCCAACATGATCCGCCTCGCGCTCGGCAAGTACGCCGTCAGCCGATCCGGCCGCGACGTGGCCGAGACGGTGCGGACGCAGGCCGACGTGGACCTCGGCCGGCTCGTGTCGAGCATGGCCACCGTCCACTACCTCGCATGGGCGATCCCCGCGATCGGTTTCTTGGGCACGGTGCGCGGCCTGGCCACCAGCCTGACGATGGGTGGGGAAACCGACCTCCAGATCGCCGCCTTCATCAAGGAAGCGACCAGCCATCTCAACGTCGCTTTCGATTGCACGCTGGTGGCCCTGGCCTTGAGCTTGGTGCTGATGTTCCTGCTGCATTCCGTCCAGCGTGAGGAAGAGGCGCTGGTGATTGATTGTCAGCAGTATTGTCTGGAACATCTGGTGGCGCGGCTGTACGATCAAGAACCGGAGCACGCGGAGGCGGCGGTGCGACTGCCGTGACCCCTCTATCTCCCCTCGCCCCGGTACTCCGGGGAGAGGGGTCGGGGGTGAGGGGTGCTTCCTGCCGCGAGAAGTCCGACCCCCTCACCCCCGACCCCTCTCCCCCGAAGCGGGGGCGAGGGGAGAACGAAAAGCCCCAACGAAGAGGAACTCCCATGAACCTCGTCGGTCTGGACCTCAACGCCAGCCGCGCCCGCGCGGTTCACGGTCCCGGCGTCGGCCCCTCGACCGGCCTCGACTTGGAGGACGGCCGACGCGACTTGCTCTTGGCCGTCAGCCTGGCGGCGAAAACGCCCGTGGTCGGCGCCGCCGGCGGCGGCCTTCGCCGCAAGGCGCCGCACCTCGCCTGTCTCGATTTCCTCCCGGCCCTCGGCGAGCCGCGCCAGTGGGTCGCCGGCCGGCATCGGCTCGACGCCGCCGCCGCCCTCTCCCTCGTCTTGAAGCGGCTGCATCAGTCCTTCGGCCAAGCCGAAGGCGTCTTCGTGACGCTGCCGACGTACCTGTCCGACGCCCAGGAAGTGCTGGCCCTGCAACTGGCCGGCAAGGCGCAGTGGCGCCTGCTCGGCACGACGGCCGCCCCCGCCGCCGCCGCCCTGGCCGCTTATGAACGGCTGCCGTGGCAGGGGCTGGCCCTCGTCGTGGACGTGGACGGCCATGCCCTCACCTGGTCGGCGGTGTCGGTCGAGGCGGATCATGTGCAGATGGTGCAGACGCACGTTTGCACGCATTTGAACCTGGGAATGTGGCTGTTGCGGCTGCTCAACGGCGTCGCCGGGCGCTGCGTCCGCATGAGCCGGCGCGACCCGCGGCACTCGGCCGAGGCCGAGCAAACGCTCTACGATCAAATCGAAGACCTGCTGGCGTCGGGCGGTCTGGCCGGCGGCATGGTGGAGATGGTCGTGCAGGCGCCGCAGTGGTATCAGAACCTGATGCTGGCCGCCGACGAGATGACCGCCTTTTGCGCTCCGCTAGCACAGCAAGCAGTGGCGGAGATGCACGCTTTCACGCAAGCCACGGGCGCCTATGGACCGGTCGCGGTGGTGCTGGCCACTGCGGCGGCGGGCGGCCTGCCCGGTCTGACGGCCGCGCTCGACGGCCAATTGCAGCAGCCGGCCATCGTCCGCACCACCGACCCCGGCGATTTCGGGGCCGACCTGCCGCTGGACGACGACGACGCCTCGGCGGCGCGCGTGCTGGTGCTGAACGCCGACGCGGTGGCCCATGCTGCATGTCAGTTGGCCGGCCGAGTCCGCCGCGGCGAACTGGCCCGCGGCCGAATCGACGCCGCCCCGCTGCCGTCCGCGCCAGCGTCGCTCAGCGGCGACGGCCCGCCCCGATTGCAATTCCGCGGCCAGGACCATGAGTTGACGAAGGCCGTTTTCACGCTCGGCCGCGATCCCGCCTGCGACCTGGCTTTCGAGACGGAGCTGTATCCGTCCGTCTCGGCCCGACACTGTGAAGTCGCCCTGGACCGCGGCGCCTATCTGCTGCGCGACCGCAGCCGGCACGGCACGCTGCTCAACGACCAGCGCGTCAACCAGCAGGCGGCCCTGCGCTCCGGCGATTGGATCCGCCTCGGCCCCGGCGGTCCGGTGCTGCGCTTCCTGGGCCGGCCGGCGGAGCAGCAGCGGCGGTTGATGACGACGGCTTAGTCATTTGTCCTTTGTCATTCGTCCTTTGTCAGCAAGTCAAAGGACAAAGGACGAAGGATAAGGGACCAAGGACAATCTTTATGCGCATCCGCCACCGCATCCCGTCGATCTTCAACCTGTCTATGGTGGACGTGCTGTGCTGCGCCCTCGGCTGCGTCATTCTCATCTGGCTCATCAACCTCCGCGAATCCAAGCAGAACCAAGAAGAAGCCAAGCGGCGCGAGGACGAGGCCGGCCAGCTTCTTGCTTCGCAGAGGGCGAAAATCGACGAATTGATCGCACGGCTTCAGGTCGCATCCGCCGAGGCGGATTCGCTGCAAGCCCGGCTCCGCTCGCGCGGCAAGGAGCTGGACGCCGCCCACGCCGGCGCCGCCGATCTGACCAGCAAGCTCGCCGAGGCTCGCGGCCGCATCGACGCGCTGCAAGCCGTCGCGGATGCCGTGCCGGGCTTGCGCGACGACCTGAAAAAGACGCGGGATCAGTACGCCGCCGATGAATCCCGGTTGCAGGGGCTTATCAAGGACCTGACGGCCAAGACGCAGGAGTACAACGACGCGATTCGCAAGCTAACCGCGGCCCAGGCGGACGCAAAACAGTTCGCCGCCGACCTGGCGAGCCTCCAGGCGGCCGACGCCAAGCTGAAACTGGATTCGGCGACGGACGCCGCTCGGCGCGCGCAAGACCTCGCCGACGCCGCCAAGAAGCTAACCGACCTCCAGGCGACGCTGGACGTCAGCAACCGTGAAGTGATCCAACTGCGGTCGTTCAAGGATAAATACGCGGCCGACGAGGACAAGGTGCTGGCGCTGACGAAGGACGTGAACGACGCCCGCCGCAACGCCGACGCGCTGCAGGCCGACAACGTCCGCTGGCGCAACGAGGCCGTCCGCATCAAAACGGAAGCCGACAACCGCTTCGCCGGCATCACGCTGACCGGCAAACGCGTCGTTTTCCTCGTCGATATGTCCGGCAGCATGGATTACGTGGACGACAACACCAAGGCGCCGGAGAAATGGCTCGGCGTCCGCACGGCGGTGGTGAAGATCATGCGCAGCCTGCCGGATCTGGAGAAATTCCAGCTCATCACCTTTTCGGACAAATCGCATTATCCGCTCGGCAAGGAGGGCAATTGGCTGGACTTCGACCCGAAGACCAGCCCCGATCTCGTGTTCAAGACGCTGGCGGCGATCACGCCGGAAGGCGGCACCAACATGTATGTGCCGATGCAGTCGGCCTTCGCCATGCGGCCGCAGGGTCTGGACACGATTTACCTTTGCTCCGACGGTCTGCCCAACCTCGGCGAGGGCGTGACGGCGGAAGAGGCCAAGACGCTGACGGAAGACGAGCGCGGCGCCAAGTTGGGAGCGGTCATCCGCAAGAAGCTCAAGGCCGACTGGAATCGCGACCTTTCCGGGCAAGCGCGTGTGCATATCCACACGGTTGGATTCTTTTATGAGAGTCCCGACGTAGGCGCGTTCCTGTGGGCGCTGGCCCGCGAGAACGACGGCGGCTTCGTCGGGATGAGCAAGCCGTGACGGCCCGGGCGCTTTCCGCGAGCCGACCCCGCCTTGACAGGATGGCGGCTTTGCGGTCAGATGGCGGGCCGGAAGAATGAGGCCCGCCGTGGAAGGTCCAGGGCGGACCCAACGCATCTGCGTGGAAAGGGCTTCAGGGATGAAGCATTTCATCGGGGCGCTGGCGGCGACGACGCTGCTGGCCGCGGCCGGCCGATCCGCCGCAGGCGTCATCGACGTCAACTTCGACAACCTCTCCGGCCAAGCCCAGGTCCCCAACGGCTACGGCGGCGTCAACTGGTCGGGCCATTGGGACTACTACGGCTTCAGCCAGCCGCCGTTCAACCCGCAGTCGGGGCCCAATCGCATTTACACCGATTACGGATCGCCGGTCGCTTCCGGGCCGGGCGAGAACACGTTCACCTTTCCGAACCCGGCCGTCTTTCTCGGCGCCTATTTTTCGGGCTACTCCTTCGCCGATCTCAAATTCAACCTGTACTACCAGAATGCGCTCGTCTTCACCAGCGCCGATCTGAAGCCGAGCGCCGCGCCGACCTTTCTGGCGTCGGGCTATTCCGGTCTGGTGGACAAGGTCGGCGTCTGGTCGCAGACCAACGATTATTACGTGATGGACGACGTGACGTATGAACCGGCCTTGCGGGCCGGCGCTCCGGAGCCGGCCAGTCTGGCGCTGGTCGGCGTCGGGGCGCTGGGCATGGCCGGCTGGGTCTGGCGGCGACGCAGGCGAACTACGGCGTGACGCCGAGCCCGACGCGCAAGCAAGGGCTTTCGTCAAGCCCTTGCTTGCGCGTCGGGCTCGGCGGTGCGCTAAATCGCTTTGCTCCCCTCGGCCCGCTCCTTCGCCAGCCAGCGCAGCCGCGTGCCGAGAATCAACAGGCAAACGGCCCACAGCGCCCCAAATTCCAGCACCGCCCACCGCATATCGAGCAGCATCACCCCCGACAGCGCGAAGAACGCCAAGCCGAAAGCATAGCACCAACCCCAGTAACTGCTGCCCAGGAAGAAAAACGCCATCCCCGCCGTGATAGTGAAATAGGGATAGGCCTGGTAGGCCTTTTCCCCGGTAAACTCGGTCCAGCCGGACAAGGCGATAAGCACCGACGCGACGATGTAGCCGATCCAAACCGACCACAACTGCCGCTCCGCGGTCGTGGAGGACAAGAGACTTTTCCTGCGGTGCAAGGCGAACACCACTCCGATAAGGAGGAATTCGACCGCCTGACAGACCACCACCCACGGGACCGGCTGTTTCAGCGAAAGAAGGACGTGCTTGACCAGCTGCGTTCCAAGAACGATGGCCGCAAACCAGTACAGCATGGCGCCGTAGGGTCCGAACTGCACGTCGTACTGGCTGTGTTCCAGCGTCCAGGCCAGGCGGTCGATCATGCTGAAGGTTCGGGCGCGGATCGATTCCCCGTTGAGGTAGCGCTCCAGGTCCTCGGCCATCATCGCGGCCGACGGGTAACGCCGGGCCGGGTCTTTTTGCAGACACTTCAGGCAGATATTTTCCAGATCGCGGTCCACCTTGGGGTTGAGCAGGCGCGGCGGGGCCGGGTCGCGCTCCAGCACTTGCAGCAGCGTGTCCAGCGGCGTCTCGGCCCGGAAGGGCGGCCGGCCGGTCAGCAATTCGTACAGCAGCGCCCCCAGACCGTAGACGTCGCAGGCGGGGCCGATCTCCTTGGACCCGCTCGCCTGTTCCGGCGCCATGTAACTGGGCGTGCCGAGGATGGAGCCAGTGCGCGTGCAGCCGTGCTGGTCGGTCTTCATCTGCTTGGCCAGGCCGAAGTCGGCCACGTGCGGCTGGTCGTCGGCGTCGAGCAGGATGTTGGCCGGCTTGAGGTCGCGGTGCAAGACGCCGTTGCGGTGGGCGTGATCGATGCCGCGGGCCACGCCGACCATGTAGCGCGCCGCCGTCCGGCCGGGCAGCGGGCCGCCGGCGATCCGCTTGGCGAGGCTGGGCCCTTCGATCAGGTCCATGCAATAGAACCACCGGCCGTCCTGCTGGCCGACGGCATGGACCGCGACGATATTGGGATGGTGCAGACGACCGGCGGCCGAGGCTTCGGTTTGGAATCTTTCCAGGTCGGTTTCATCCGGCATGGCGGCCGGCAGAATCATCTTGACGGCTACGAAGCGGTTGAGCCTGGCGTCGCGCGCCTTGAAGACGACGCCCATGCCGCCGCGGCCCAGCTCAGACAGCAGCTCGTAATCGCCGACGCGCTCGACGACGGGGCACGTCCCGCTGCCGACGGACAGCTCGGCGCAAGTGGGCTGTTCACGCGGATCGACGGTGGGGGGGAGGGTGGCATCGGACATGACGGCTTCTCGGCGGTGCGGAGTGCAAATCAGGGTAGCAGATATTGTGGCACGGGCCGGCGCGGCCGGCAATGGCGGGTTGTGGGGCGGTCTCCTGACCCTGCCATAACGCGGACAGCGAAAATCTGTAAAGTCGTTTCCCTAACGTGCATCACGCGCCGACGGCGGCGCTCTTCGGCGTGTTCGCCGGCGCCTGGTAGATGTAGGCTAGCTCAATGGTGTGGCTGCCAAGCCGGGCGCCGGGATACCAGCTCCGGCCCGGAAAGCGGGCGCGGAAGGCCAGCACTTCTTTAGCCAGGGGGTCGTTCGGGCCGACCAGACGAAGTTCAGACACGGTGATCCACGGGCCCCAAGGCGGCGGGATTCTGCGACTGGCTTGGTGAACGGCCAGAGCCGCGGCCCTTAACCCATCCTTAGCTACCTTCTCGGAAACGATGTAGAAGAACCATTCATGCTCCGCGCTCTCCGCGAACCGCACCCAGCAAGCAACCGTTACGTCGAAGCCGTCCGGGACAAGCTGGTCGATCAGCTTTTGGCCGTCTGCGATCTGTTCATCTACCAGCGGGCCTGTACCCATGGGAACACTCCGTCAGGAAGATTCGTTATCGCCTCTTCGAGATCTTGGGCGTCTTGTTGGGTTTTTCGGTCGTACCGGCTCGCCTCCGTCCATTGAACCACGGTTGCCCAATTGCCGTCGAGAGTCGGATTGGCCGCGCAGTCCGCGTCGCGGGCCGTTTTCAACTCCGCCAACTGGACTAACTTGTCGATGTCGTGAATATAGCACTTGTCAGAGAAAGATTTCTCCGGGAACACGTCCGTCCGGAACAGCTTGGCGATGCATGCCTTGATTCCGCACTCGACGGCGTATCCAGCCAGGCAATACGCGCCTGTCCACTTGCCCGCGTCGAGGAGGATCTTGGCCTCTGCAATCTTCTCCTGGGCAAGGGCTTGAAAATCGAGCCGGTTCACTGTACGGGCCTCATTGCCGCTGATAAGTCGTTGGCTCTCATTTTATCGCGGACTTTTGCGGACCACAACGACGCGACCGCTTGCCGCGGCCGCGGGACATGCATAAACCTATTGGGCCATCCTGTTCCGTTCCGCCAGCGAAGTTCGGCGCACCATGCGGCCCTTGGGACGAAGCATCTTCTGGCGCCATCTGCGTAAGCGCGTCGGCTCCGCCGTCGCGCTGTTGGCGTATCTGGCCGCATCCTTCGGACTTCCCATTCCCGCCCCGGCCGCACGCCGCGATCGCAGCGTGCCGTATCCGTGCATGGACAATCCCTGCGGCTGCTCCTGCGCGGAGGATTGCTGGCGGCATTGCTGCTGCACGACGCCTGAAGAACGCTGGGCCTGGGCCGCCGCCCACGACGTCACGCCGCCCGATTACGCCGAGCGCCCCGGCGCTCCGGCCGAGAGCCCCGCCCCTTGCCCGCATTGCCATCCCCAAGCGGCCGGCAAATCGGGCGCGTCGGGCGCTCTCGGAACAACGACCGCGTCGCCGCTGCGCTGCAAGGGCCTTTCCACGCTTTGGGTGACGCTCGGGACGACGCCCGTTCCTTCGTCGTTCGCCTGGCGTCCGGCTTTCCTCCTCGCGGACCACCTGATGGACGCCGACCAATTCCCGTCCCTTCGGCCTCAGGCGCCGATTCCTCCCCCTCCTCGCTGATCTCTTCTTCGTCCCTCTGAAATGAGCGCAACCGGAGCGCTTGCCGCTGCGCGCGGCCAGCCGCCGGGTTTATCCCGGCGGTTTTGGATCGCCTATCGGTCCAACGGCGGGGACCAGCCCCGCCGCTCGCCATGCAGACGCAATCAGCGCTCCCGAACCGTGCATTTCCGCCGCCGATGCCGCGCGCCGCGGTGAATGGCTGAATCGAAGAGAGTTCCGCGAGAGCTGAAGGGATCCTGTCATGAGAAAGCGTTCCGCCTTCACGCTGATCGAGCTGCTGGTGGTCATCGCCATCATCGCTGTGCTGATCGGCTTGCTGCTGCCCGCCGTGCAGCGAGTGCGCGAAGCCGCCAATCGCGCCTCGTGCATCAACAACCTGAAACAAATGGGCCTCGCCTCCCACAACTTCGCCGACACGTTCGGCTTTCTGCCGACCGAATACGTCCCCAACCCCGGCCAGCCGCCGATGGACACGGCCTATCCGTATCCAAACCAGGACTGGCACGTCCAGCTGATGGCCTACATTGAGCAGCAGAACGACGTGCAGCTCGTCAACGGCGTGCTGATCCCCCGAAATGCGGCGACGGACACGCAAAAGCTCTTCCTCTGCCCCAGCCGGGGCATTCGGCCCGGGACGGCGTCGCCGAACGCGCCCGGAGCGGGGCCCCCGTATCCGGGAATCAGCGATTACGGCTACTACGTGCTGGTCCCCTGGAACGTTTCCGGCGCCCAGTGCATTTTGTGGAATCCGAGTCAGGGCGTCGATCTGGGACAGATCAGCAACCTGAACGGCTCGTCCAACACGGCGCTGCTGTCGCACCTGGGCGTCAATCCGAAGGAGTACGGCTACGGCCCCACGACGTGGTACAACTGCAACAATGCGACGAGCGGCGTCAGCGTGGAGGACTACCAGGCGCCGCTCGGCGCCTATCTGGCGCCCAATTCCTATAGCCCGCCCGACCTGAGCTCGCCGCATCCGGGCGTCAACATCGTCCTCTTTGCAGACGGCCACGTCCAGCCGATCGGCAACGACTGGCTGACGCAGAAACAGAATCAGGTTTGGTCCTGGGTGAACCCGACGCCGATTCCCCTGCCGTGACGCTGGGTGCGGCGGCCGTTTGGTTATTGCACGTGGCCGGGGGCTGAGTCTTCGAAG
>DATKHW010000582.1:0-9356 GCA_035546275.1 Gemmataceae bacterium | reverse complement strand
TCGCCGCGCTTCATGCAGCGTGAACCCCATGACGATTTCCGCGGTGGGCGTGCGCGTCGTCGCTTCAAGGACCAGCACCCGCAGCTGACCCGCGTTCCGTCCGGCGTCCCAGGCCGTGATTTCCCCCCGAACGGACGCGCGACAGGGGAAATAGAGCGGAGCCGGGAAGCGAGCGTTGACCGAGCCGAGCAGCACGTTGCGGCCCGGCAAGTGCACGCCGATCAGGGCGGACGCGAGGCCGACCTGGAACGCTCCGTGGACGATACGGCCCTGGAAATTGCTGGACCGGGCGTAGTCGGCGTCGATGTGGAGCGGATTGGCGTCGCCGCTGTTGCGGGCGAAGTCCAGCACGTCCGCCTCGGTCACGTCGCGCGCAAACTCCGCCCGAAGGCCGACGCGCAGCTGTTCCGCCTCCCACGCCGCCGGCTCAGGAAACATGGGCGCACCGCCCCTCCAGGTAGTCGAGGATCAGGTCGAACGAGGCGAACTGCTCCAGGTCGTCCGGCGGAATTTGCAGATCGAATTCCTCCTCGATGACCGTCAGCAGGGTGATCGTGGCCAGCGAGTCCCACTTGCCGACGGAGGCCATCGACGCCAGCGGGATCTCCTCCGCCGACAAGTCCGGGAACACCGTGGAGAAACACGAGCTCAAACGGTCGCGAAAGTTATCCATGATCGATCACCTTGACCCGATGGAACAGGGGCGGACATTCGGAGGCGAACAGGTCTCTTGTCAGCCGCGGGACGTCGGACGGGGCGCCGCCGAGCAGGGCGGCGAAGAAGTCCTGGCAGGGACCGTTGCGATCGGTCGGCCGGTAGTCGAAGGCGATTTCCTCGACGGGAAAGCGGTCGAACAGCAGCCGCACGCACTGGTGCTCGATGCGGCGCGAGAAGGCCCGACAGCTCATGACCCAGGTATCGACCAGCAGCACGGCCCCGTCGCGCCGCCCGGCGATCACGGCGATTTTGCCGAGCGGACCAAATTTATCCTTGTACGCTACGACATAGAGGAATCCGCCCGGCCGGTGCAGGTAGGATCGCCATTCGCCTTCGCTGAAACGCCGGCCGTTGAGGTTGAACTGGTTCGTCTTGTTGACCAGTTCCAGCGCCCGTGGGTCCGGCGCTGCGGCGTCGGCGGCCACGACGATTTCCCCGTCCATGCCGCGCAGGAAGGCGTCGGGGTCGGCGGCCGGCGCCTCGGCGGCGCGGCGCAGGCTGTCGCGGCGGATGTGGTCCTCCGCGCGCAGCGCCGACTTGCCGAACAGGTCGCGCAGCCTCCATAACAGATCGTAGACCGCCTGATCGTCATTCTTCGGGAACAGCACGGCTTCCAGGCCCGGATGCGCCGCCTTTACTTCGGCCAATTCCAGAGGGCTGTCGTCGATGAAAACCACGCTGTCGGCGCCCACGTTCCAGGCCCGAAGGATGCGGCCGATGGATTCCGATTTCGGACCCCAGTTCGCCTCCACGGGGAACAGGCGATCCGGCTTGAGCAGCAGGTCGGGCCGCCGCAGCGCTTCCTCCACGCGCAGCGGACCATTCTTGCTGGCGACCGCGATGAGCACGCCGGCGTCGGCGAGCGATTGCAGCATCTGCTGATAAAGGCCGTGAGCGTGGCTGCGGCGATCCAGATTCCAGGAGACGCCGTCGGCGCCGACTTCGCCGAGCAGCCCGCGCCAGAGCGTGTCGTCCAGGTCGGTGATGAGGCCCTTTTTCGGCGCCGGCGGTCGCAGCAGGGCCGCCAGCATTTCCGCGACGGCCGAGGCGTGGGTCGTCTGGTACGGAAAACCCGATAGAAGATCGCTCTTGACGTTGAGCCGGCCGGCGGGCGGCGAGAGGTGATCGAGCCGCTGGGCGCTGACCAGCCCAACGTTCGGCGAGTCGGACAGCCGCAACGCCGCAAATTGCAAACGGGAACGCAACCGCGTCTCGAAATTCGAGGCCGTCCAGCCGGGAGTAAAGGCGACGGGAGGCAGCGGCAGCGTCGGCAGACAGACGGCGACCGGCGTGCTTGCCGCGGCCGTCTGCACGGCCGCCTCGAAATGCGCTGCGCGCGCGTCCAGCGTCGCCAGGATGTCGGGCAAATCATTCGGCGACCAGCCGCCGGTTTGGCGAAGGCCCAGCCGTGCATCGAGGTCGGCCCATTCGACGACGACGGCGATCCCTAAATGCGCCGATTGACTCGCTCGCTGCAGGTTGCCGAGGCAGTCGCCGTACAGGCCGGTTTCGACGGTCACGCGCCGATCCGGGAACACGCGGCGCAGATGGGCGGTTAGGAACGTTTGCAGCACGTCGGCGGTGCAGCCGCAAACGAGGGCGATCGACAGGGGCTGCGCGCCGGCGGGCGGTTCGGCGCGGGCGGTCTTGAGCGCGTCGGCGAACTTCATCGCGGCGGAGCCTCCGTACCTATACACACCGTCCGCAAAACGCGCATTCCACCGCCCAGCGGAAATCATCCAGGTTTTCCGGCGCCGCGACGCGCTTGAGACACAACGGAGCGTCCATCGCTTTCACCGACCCCGGCGTGCAGGTCACGGCGGTGCGGTAGCCGGCCGCCGCGCAGCTCGCCGTCGTCGCGGCGCTCCAGTGCGGTTCCAGAATTGGCGACGGATAGGAAAAGTGGTTGACCGGATCGCGCAGCTCGTCCTCCAGCACCCGACGCGACTCCCGGATTTCCTGGACCGCACAATCGCCGTTGATCTGGGCCAAATTGGGATGCGTGACGGTGTGCGACCCGACGACGTGCCCCATCCCCCGCAGTTCCCGGATCTGCTCCCAGTTCATCATCAAGCGTTTTGACGGGGCGAGCCGCTCCACGCCCAGCCCCTGTTCGATGGCGTCGATCCGTTCCTCCTGCGCCGGCCCGCAGCGGCGGGCGCAGCTCTCCGACGCGCTCAGAAACGCTTGCCGCCGTTGAGCCGCGTCAGTCAACCGCCACAATTCCTTCCTCAGGGGGTCTTGCCACGTTTGGCGGGTGGTCGCCGCGAAGGCGTGCCGCAGGCGGCAGAACCACGGCATCTTGTGCGGCTCGACGCAGTCCACCGTGATGTAGAAGGCGGCCTTCAGGCCGAGCCGGTTCAGGATGGGCGCCGCGACCTCGAGGTTGTCCGCATAGCCGTCGTCGAAGGTGACGAGGACGCCGCGCCGCGGCATCGGCCGACGCCCCTCCACGGCCGACGCCGCATCGTCGAGGCCGATCGGCTCGCAAGTCCGGGCTAGCCATTCCATCTGCTCGCGGAACGCCGTCGCCGAATGGACGATGCCGCGGCCGATGGAATGCGCGTAGTCCTCGGGCCGTTCCTGCACGGAGTGATAACGCAGGATGACGGTCCGCGGCCCGTTCAACCGCTGGGCCAGCGTCAGCAGGCCGCTGGCGCTCAAACCCCTTTTGATGTAGCTTTTGCAGTCGATCATGGCCGGCTCCCATCACGCGCGGACCACAAGGTCCGCTTCCATCGTTTTCGCCGGCCGCTGATCGAGGAACGGCGCCCGCAGGCCATTGTCGCCCCAGTCGTAGTTGATGAGCCAGCGCGACGGGTCCGGCGGCAGATCGACCGACTGGCGCCGCGAGCCGACCACAAACGGCCGATCCGGCCCGGTCGGACGGAAACCGAAATCGCGATAGATCCAACCCATTTCGGAGTGCGAGCATGTCAGGAGGATTTCTCGCGTTTTACGATCGTTTTCCGTCGCAACGACGATGCTGCGCAAGACCCCATAGGCCAAGTCGGCCGGGGATTCGCCGTCGCACTGCGCCACGGCGACGCGGTCCGGCGCGTCGTTCAGCACGACATAGCCGGACGAGCGACCCCGCGTGAGCAGGCGGAAGAGGCGATAGCGCACAAAGGACAAATCCGTTCGATAGCGCCACTGGAGGTAATCCAGCTCCGGAGCGAAGCGAAGCGCGAACGGGGACGTTTGCGGGAGCATGTCCGCCGTGAAGCGGTCTTCCTCTTCCACCCGGATGCGCGCGGCGACGGAAGCCGGGACGCGGTCGGCGAACCGAACCGCCGGTCGGCGACGGAAGCGCGTCAGGACGCGTTTGGCCAGCCGCCGCCACACCGATTCGCCGGGCCGCGGCGTGTAAGCGCGATTCAGCGCCAGCGTCTTGACGCCGCGAAAATAGGTCCATCCTTGCTGGCGCAGAATGCAGTGGGTGTCCTCGCTGCCGCCGAAGACGAGGCCGAACGGCGCGGTTTTCATCCAATGCAGATAGAGATAGCCGCCGACTCCGGGCTGGGCGCCGTGGAAATTCGTGGCGAAGCCGAACGTCAGCGGCCGATCTCCGGCCACAAAGCGCAGGGAATCGACGCCGATCGCGCCGGCGATCGAGCCGTCGTCGGCCTCCAGCATGTGGAGGCGGCACCAGGGATTTTCGGTGTAGTAATAATCCACGAAAGGCCGGTGGCGCAGGCTGGCTGCGCCGAAGCGGTCGGCCGCGGCGCGGAGGGCGCCGAACGCATCGGGGGTGTACCGGGTGAGTCGCACGGGCGCGCCTCCCTGCTTGCCGCCAACCGCCTTCCTTGGACCACGGGCGAGATTAGCCAATCCCCGCCGAACCCGCAAGGCCGCTTTCCCGCCGCCGCGCCCAAAACTTGACTCGTTTTCAGGCGAAGCGATTTTTTCTCAAGCCGCTAGGGCGGCGCAACCGATCTCACCCATACGGCAGGCCTTGCCCGTGCGATCGGTTGCGCCGGCGAGGCCGCGGGGGCGCCGGAAAGGCCGCCGGCGGGGAGGAGCGCCGATGAACCTCGGAGCGTTGACCTGGGCGTGCCTGTTGCTGTCGGCCGCCGCCTTGCCGCCGGACGTACAGCCCATCAACCAGCGGACGTTTCAGCTCCCCATCAACTTCGACCCGCAAACCCGCGCGCAGATCCGCGACCTCCAGCTCTGGGTTTCCCACGACAAGGGGCAGACCTGGAACCTGGCCCAGACGGCCAAGCCCGAGCAGGAGCGTTTCGACTACTCCGTCCCCGAGGACGGTTCCTACTGGTTCACGATGCTCATCGTGGACAAATCGGGGCGTTCCGACCCGCCGGACGCCTATCACGCCGAACGTATCCAGAAGCTCCTTGTGGACACGACGCCGCCGCAGATCGACCTGACCGCGACCCGGCAAGGCGAGCAGGTTCAGGTGCACTGGAACCTGAAGGAAGCCAATCCGAAAACCGACACGCTGAAATTGGAATACGCCGACTCGACGGAAGGGCCATGGACCGCGGTGCCCATCAAGGCCGGCTGGGCGGGAGACGCCGCGTTTCCATATCCGTCGGCGGTGGTCGTGCGAATGCAGCTGCGCGACGCGGCGGACAACCTGGGGCAGGCCGTCAAACAGGTCGCCGCCGCCAATGGCGGTCCGACGCTGACGGCGGCGCCGCCCGCGCCGCCGTCCTTCGATGGGTCGTCCGTCCCGCCGCTGCCGGCGCCGGCCGCTCCACCTTCGTCGGTCAGTCCGGCCGCCGCGACGAAGGGAGCGGATCACTCCACCGAAATCTCGCATCTGCCGCCGCCTTCCGGTCCGTCGCCGATTTTGCCGCCGCCCGATGGGCCGCCGGCTTTGCCCGCCCCTCCCGCGCCGCCGTCCCTGCCCGCCGCGGTCGCGCCGAAGAGCACCGGCAACCAGGTCGTGGCCTACTCGTCCGGTTCGGTCCTCGCCGGCCCCGACGGCGGCGCCCTCCGCGGCGAAATGCCGTCCTTGCAGATCGTCAATAAGAGAGAAGTAAAGCTGGATTTCGAGGTGGGCAAGTTCGGCCCCTCGGGCCTGGGCGGGGTGGACGTCTACATGACGACCGACGACGGCGCCAACTGGCAGCCGATGACAGTCGATCCGCACGCCGTTTCCTTGCCGGCCGCCGACGCGCGAATCGGGCCTTCGGTCCGCGGCTCGGTGACGGTGCCCTTGATGAACGAGGGCGTGACCTACGGCTTTTTCGTGGTGGTCAAGAGCAAGGCCGGCCTCGGTCGGCCTGCCCCGCGGCCCAGCGAGCCGCCGCAGGTCCGCGTCGAGCTGGACATGACGCCGCCCAAGGCCACGCTGGTCCGGCTGGAGGCCAACCCGACGCGGCCCGACACGCTGACGTTGATCTGGGTGGCCGAGGACAAGCACCTGACGGCCACGCCGGTGACGCTGGAGTGGTCGGCCTCGGCGGGGCCGGACGCTCAATGGAACCCGATCGGTCCGCCCGAACTGGAGAACAAGGGCCGCTACGACTGGCAGCCCGGCCCCGAAGTGCCGCCGAATGTCTATCTGCGCATGACGGTCCGCGACACGGCCGGCAACCGAGCCGTGGCGCAATCGAAGGGGCCGCAACTAATCGACCTGAATGTGCCGGAGGTGACCAACATCGGATTGAGCGGGCAGCACTAAAACGACGCTTGGCGAGCGGCCGGCGTGAGGCGGCTGATGTAGCATATCCTTAGCGATAAGGCACTGCATCAGCCGGCTCACGCCGGCCGCTCGCCCATTTCACCCGGACTTGCACGCATGAGCCGAACACCTCTCCTTGGTTTCTTGGCGCTGCCGTTCCTGGC
The DNA here is from genome assembly GCA_035546275.1 of Gemmataceae bacterium. Taxonomy (GTDB): domain Bacteria; phylum Planctomycetota; class Planctomycetia; order Gemmatales; family Gemmataceae; genus UBA4732. The sequence continues at coordinate 2,825 of DATKHW010000582.1, read as the reverse complement.
CGGATGCAACCGCAACGACGCCGATTCCGCCGCGCTGGACGTCGGCGCCGCGATCAAGCTGACCAGCTCCGCCTTCGCGGATGGACAACCGATTCCCAAACAATTCGCGCGTTCCGGCGACAATCAATCGCCGCCGCTGGCCTGGACCGACGCGCCCAAGGACGCCAAGAGCTTCGCCCTGATTTGCGACGATCCGGATGCACCGATGGGGACGTTCACCCATTGGCTGATCTGGAACCTTCCCGGCGACGCTCATGATCTGCCCGCGGCACAACCGACCACGCCGACTCAGCCCAACGGCGCACGCCAGGGCCAAAACGGCTTTCCCGGCGTCGGTTACGCCGGCCCCGATCCGCCGTCGGGGACTCATCACTACCGCTTCAAAATCTATGCGCTCGACATAATGCTGGACTTGCCGGCGGGATCAACCACAAAACAGGACCTCGAAAAGGCCATGAAAGGCCACGTGCTCGGACACGGGCTGCTGACCGGCGCATACCAGAAATAATCGTCTTCCCTTCCCGCGCCGCCGACGCTATGACGCCGGCGGAGGTGTGCGCCATGCGCCGGCTGGGTCTGGCCGCGGTGCTGGCCGTGAGCGTCGGGGGCTGCGTATCGACCGACGATCAGCGGCTGCACGATTACAACGACGACGGCATCGCCCTGTACCACCGCGGCGCCTACGATGAGGCCCGCGAGACGTTCCAGGCCGCGCTCAAGCTCAAACCCGCCGACCCCAACCTCCTCTGCAATGTCGGCCAGTGTTACGACCACCTCGGCCAAACCGATCGAGCGGAAGAAACCTATCGTGATTGTCTCCGCCAGGCGCCCGGCCACGCCGACTGTCTGCACGCGCTGACGGCGCTGCTGGTCCGCGAGAACAAGCGCGGCGACGCCGACCAGCTGGTCGGGGACTGGATCCGCCGCGAGCCGCGCTCGGCCGCCGCCTACGCCGAGTTCGGATGGCTCTGCGTGCAGGACAAGGACTACCCGCGGGCCTTGTCCGCCTGTCAGCACGCCTATGAACTGGACCCGCGCGACGTTCACGCGCTCAATCAGCTCGGCCGCATCTATGAGGTCATGAACCGCAAGGACCGGGCGCTGGCCATGTATGAGCGCTCTCTGGAATATCAACCGCATCAGCCCGAAGTCGGGACGCTCGTCAGCCGTCTCAAGGCGGATGGCGCCCGCGAGCCGCATCCGGATTGATTTGTCTCGCGGGCCGCCTCGCGCCTATGATGAGAGAGAGGGGCGTAAGCCACGCGGCGGTTGGGTGTGGCCGGGGTTGAGCGTCAGCGAAGCCGCGGCAGGCCCTCGCGCCGGGGCTACGAAGACTCAGCCCCGGCCACGCCGCATGAGACGAGAACCCTGTTTTCATGTCCATTTCCGCACCGCCCGAACACAACGTCACCGGCCAGGACTTCGCCGACCGCCGTCACCTGCACTACGCCGGCCCGATCATCGACGTTCACAGCCACGTCATGCGCACCCGGCCGCCGGAGAGCAAAGACGACGCGGAATGGAGCGTCGCGCAGGCGGAAACGATGCTGCATGTCGCCGCCGAGTTCGGCGTAGTGCAGACTTATACCATGTGTCCACCCGAGGACATCGCCCCGCTGCGTCAGCGCTTCGGCGATCGGCTGCGCTTCAATGGGCCGATCAGCAAGAAGGCGCTCGATTCGCCGGACGACGAGGCCTATCAGCTGCTCGACCGTTTCCTGGAAGCGGACGTCGATGTCATCAAGTTCTGGGCCGCGCCGCGCGGCCGGGACCGCGGCCTGTTTGTGGATGCGCCCTGGCGGATCGAGGCGGCGCGCCGCGCCCGCGCGGCCGGCGTCCGCGTTGTCATGGTGCATGTCGGCGATCCCGACGTCTGGTTCCACACCGTCTACGCCGACGCCGCGAAGTTCGGCGCGAAGCCCGATCAATACGTCGGCCTGGAGCGGATGCTGGAGCTGTTTCCCGACATGACCTGGATCGCCGCGCACATGGGCGGCGACCCGGAACACGCCGATCACCTGGAAAGCCTGCTCGACCGATATCCCCATCTTTACCTGGACACCAGCGCGACCAAGTGGCAGGCGCGCGAGGTGTCTGCCCACCGCGACGCGATCCGGCCGCTGATGCAGCGGAAGCCCGATCGGTTCCTCTTCGGCTCCGATCTGGTGACGCGCCACGGTCTGCCGCGGGACCATTACGTCAGCCGCTACTGGGTGCAGCGAACGCTATGGGAAAGCCGCTGGGAGGGCCGCAGTCCCATCGCCGACCCCGATTACAAGCCGGCGGACGGTTTGGCCGCGCCGCCGCTGCTCGGTCTGGATTTGCCGGACGACGTGCTTAACCGCATTTACCGGGACAACGCCCTGCGGATCTTGCCGGGCGCCACGCTGAAACCGGAATAACACGCGCTTTCCCGCATCGTAATTACAGGGGAGGCGATTTCGTCCACGCCCCTCTTCGGAGCAACCTCATGGAATTACAAGCTTATTACTCCGCTGTGGCGGATTTCATCGTCGCTTTTCACACGCTGTTCGTCGCCTTCGTCGTCCTCGGTCAGCTGCTGATCCTGATCGGCCTCGTTTGCCGCTGGCAGTGGGTGCGCAACGCCTGGTTCCGCGTCATCCACTTGCTATGTATCGGGGTCGTCGTGGCGGAGGCGGTCTGCGGCGTCATGTGTCCGCTGACGGTCTGGGAATGGAAGCTGCGTTACATGTCGGGCCAGAGCGTCAACGACTCGGCCGTCGGCTGGTTCTTCAACAGCATCCTCTTCTTCAAGATGCCGCACGAGTTCTTCACCTGGATTTACATCGGCTTCGGCGCCATGG
>DATKHW010000581.1:0-4539 GCA_035546275.1 Gemmataceae bacterium | reverse complement strand
CCATCGCTACCACCAGCGATTGAGATACCGCATACGGCCGGCTTGGGTAGACGTGAAGATCGCTGGCCGCCAGGATTTCGGCCAGCGTCGTCGGGGCGACGGCGCCCGGCAGCCAGAACCGCTCCGGGTCGTGCGGCGGCGACCGGCCGAGGAGCTGGGCCGCATAATCGCGACCGAAAAACTCCACATCCAACCCACGATCGACCGTCCCGCCGCCGACGGCGGCGCACACCACATCGGGGCGCTCGCGCAGCAGCCGGTCGGCCAGCAGGAGGAAGCGGTCGAATCCGCGCAGCCGATCGAGTCGGCGTGCGACGAACGTGACCAGGCGCGTCCCCGCTGGCAGAATTCGGCCGGCGAGCGGGGGGCGTGAGCCTCCTGGTTTGTCGCCGCGAATGAACCGTCGTACATCCACACCCGGATGCAGCACAACGAAATCCTTCCGATATTCGGCCGGAAACAGATCGCGTTGCCAGCGCGTCGCGGTCCAGGGAACGACGCCGTTTTCGAGGTCGATCAGCTCGACGGCGTTGGCCGCCCGCCGCCAGTAGAAATAATCCGGCGGCGCGTCGGGACCGATCTCGCCCGTGAGGTCGTGGTCATGCGCATGGAAATAATAGTCGAAGAACTGCACGACCGGAGCGGCCGGCGCATGGACCGGGGCGAAGAGCGTGGAGCCGAGGAAAGCGGATCGACCGAGGATGAGATCGACGGGCCGCAGCCGCCGGGCCTCCAGCACTTCGAAGCAGCCGAAGGCGTAGCAGAGGCCGCGTTCCAGGCCGCGGGTCCAGTGGACGGACGATTCACGGCCGGCGCCGCCGACGTTGAACTGCATCACCTCGAGGCCGTCGCCGACAGCAGCGAGCCGGGGGTGTAAACCCCCGGAGTCGATGTCGGCGGAGGCGCAATAGAAACGGCAGCGATAGCCGCGTTTGCGGACGAGCCAATCGGCGACGGCCCCGAGCTTGCCGGGGAATCGCGGCTCGATGCAGAGCAGGGCGAGCGGGTCTTGGGGCATGGTCGGCTTCAGGGCGAACGACGGTCGAGGCGTTCGAGGGCCAGCCGGGCCTCGCGGGTGATGCGGCCTGGCGCTGCTGGCCGCGGCGGCTTACGATTTCGGTTCGGCGGAGTATTGAACGGATGCGACGCGCCACTTGAGCAGGGTCCAGACGGTCTGCACCGCATCGGGCCAGCCGATTTTCTTCCCCGCCAAGGCGCCGCGCGGGTGATACGTGATGGCAACTTCGACGATGCGAACGCCCTGACGGCAGAGCTTGGCCGTCATCTCCGGGCACAGGTCGAACCGCTCCGCACGCAGGTTCAGCGCTCGCCACAGACTCGTCCGCGCCGCCTTATAGCACGTCGCCTCGTCCGTCAACCGCCGGCCGTACAGCAGGCGGACGAGACCGTTGAAGAACACGACCCCCAACCGGAACCGCGTCCAGGGCAGCCGCCGCGCGGGATCGAGGTAACGCGAACCGTAGACGGCTTGCGCCTCGCCCCGGCGGATCGGCTCGACCAGCCGCGGATAGTCGGCGGGGTCGTATTCCAGGTCGGCGTCCTGAATGATAGTCACTTCGCCGCGTGCATGGTGCAGCCCGGTTCGCACGGCGGCCCCTTTGCCGCGGTTGCGGGCGTGGCGCAGGACGTGGAATCCGAGTTCGCCGGCCAGCGCTGCCAGCAAACGGGGCGTGGCGTCGGTGCTGCCGTCGTCGATGACAATGACTTCTTTGTCGGGATAGGGGCCGTCCGCCACGCGGCGGAGCAGCGTCTCGACTGTCCGTTCCTCGTTGTAGACGGGAATGAGGACCGTCAGCGGCGGGTCTTGCTCCGCGGATATGCAACGCGCAAGGTCCGAAGAAGCGAGGTCGATGGGCGCGGGCAGCGGCATGGCGATCCTCTCTCGCTCGCCCAATGCGTTTAGAAATCCGGCACCGGCTCGCCGCCGGCCGGCGTCATAAGGGCCTGTATGGTTTGCGCCGACGTGCCGTAAGGGATTAAATGCACAGACCCGTCGGCGAACAGGAACTGAACGCCGCCGGGGTGCGCCGATCCCCAATTGTCGCGCGCCTGGACATAGTCGCCTGGCATGTCCCGGACCAAGCCGTCGCCGACGCGAGTGGTGCCGTACGATCCGCCGAGATAGAACGGCTCATCCCAGTACCAGGATCCGCTGAGGGCGTAGTTCGGATCCACCGCCTTTTCACCGACGACCAGCGTGTGCGAAGTCCCGTCCGTTATCGCGGCGGGGGCCACCAGCGGCTGACCGCGGTTGGGAACCAGCAGTGCGTTCGCGGCGTAATCCGTCTTGCCCCAGGGCCAGCCGCCGCCGTTGTAGGTTCCCCGGTCGTCGTCGTGGGCCGGTTGGGCGACGGCCGAACGGCGGCTGGGGCAAATGAACAGCTTGACCGGATCGGTCCAGGTGCGCGTCGCGTACATGTTTTGCTGTTCGATGTAGGGCAAGAGCGCGAAGGCCCAGGAGCCGGTCTGGTCGGTCCCAATGCGGCTGGGATCGCCGACGCCCCAGTAGAAGGGAGAGGGCAACCCGGCGTCCTGGGTGTAGACGAAGATGGGCGTGCCGTTGGCGGAAGGAATGGACTGATGCCCGTCCCAGCCGCCATTGTTCGGGAAGAAGCCGTTCTGGTCGCAGTACATGGACAGAGCGAGGCCGATTTGCTTGAGGTTGTTGGCGCAGGCGATGCGGCTGGCGGCAGCGCGAACCTGATGGATGGCCGCAAGGATCAGCCCGACAAGGATGCCGACGATAGCGATAACCACTAACAGTTCGAGCAGGGTAAGGGCAGAGCGGCCTACCCGACAGAGAGCGGACATGATGAACCCCCGCATCCCGATGGACGGTCGCCCACGGTGAAGAGCGACGACTGCCGGCTGGAACAAAGCCAAATACAATACCGCCCTCTTGTCCGACAGCGCAAGCTATTATCACATCCGTTCGGAGCCAGGAATGCCTGGAGCGTCCAAGGCTCGCCCCAGGCGCCCATTGGCGATCTCGATCAGATTCCGCCTCCGCCGGCGTTGGTGACGCAGTTGGTGTTGTAGGTACCGGTGTCTTGACCACCGGCCACCACCGTAACCGTGCCGGATCCCCCGCCGGGGCAGTCGGGCGTGCCATCGATAGGGTAGTATGCTCCGGTTAAGGGATTGCCGGGTGTCCCCGCTGTGACGACGCCTCCGTAAGACGAGACGGCATAGCCCAACGCGTAATCGAACCCTAGCCATGTACTGCCCTGTAGGTTGTTGCACACGCATGGGTCGCCCACAGCCGCAGGCACCGCGCCAGCGCCAATCTGGATGCACTGGACCTGCCTACAATCTGCAACGCAGATTGGCGCCAAGAACGAACACGCCGTCAAGCAGAAGGCAAGCAGCACCCCCGCAACAATGAACCATGCTTTCCCTTTCACTTCGGTTCCTCCGTTTTGGGCGACGACTGGGGAGACAGGACGCTTTAGGGTGTTGAGCGGCGGCGATGGTAGCGCCAAGCGAAGAACGCGAGGAGGCCCAGCACAGCCAAGCCGAGAAGGCTCCATAAAACAATAGATAACGTGTTTGTGGACTGTCTCACGGGATTGAAGGGAACCAGAGCGCCCGAACTATCCACCTCAAGCTTCTTGTGGTTTTCCACGTCCAGCACTGTCTGACCTGGTTCGAGCTTCTTCTGAAACAGTTCGGCGGTCAGCTGCTTATTGATCTCCATGTCCCGTACGGTATACACCCGGCTCATAAACGATGTGCCAACCCGGCTATATTCCGTGAAGGTCCATTTGGTCGGGAGGCTAAGACGCCGTTGGTCATCGTACTGGACCTCAAGCTGCCAATACGCCTTGTCTCCGTTACGGGCCCGGCAGTAATAGATCGGGTAAGGTTCTTTCGTGCCGATCCAGAATTCACGAACGGCTGTCGGCGAAGCCTGTTCCTGCGTCGTCAAGACTACGCAGTCATGCCCTTCTCGCTGGGCCTCGCCGCGCCAGGAAAAATGGTCGGGGCTTTCAAGATATTGCATCTCTTCCGGCTTGGGATACTTGCCGCTCACGTTCCCTGCCGGCCACAACAGTGGGAAATCAGTGAATTCGAGGAGGAAAGAATGCGATGCGTCCTCGTACAACACGACATCCGGCGCGAAGGCCTGGTCGTCGGCTTTCGGATAACTGTCCTTCGGATGGAATTGCTTGTATTTGCCATCAAAGAAGAGATTGAGCGACTTGTTCATAAAAAAGGCTTCCTTGCTTGTATAGCATCCGGTCAGCTGGCATTCCTTTCTCACGCGCTGCGCGCTGAAATCGAACGCCCACGACGACAACTCATTCACGAAGGTTTTATCCACGTCCGGAACGATACGCGAGTCGTTTGACGCTCCCGGCTGTGGGTTGGCCTGCTTAATTCGACTGAGGCCCTTGCTTGATCGGACCCAAGTTATTCCGTACAAAGCTCTTTCGGAGAACGGAATCCTCTGAAGGAGCCGCGGATGGAACGCCGCTTTGCCGCCCGCCGTGACCAACTCGTGGCCGACGCCGAGGT
>DATKHW010000580.1:0-7202 GCA_035546275.1 Gemmataceae bacterium | reverse complement strand
GTGGACCTGCCGATCAAGCTCTTCGGGAGGAACCGTTTGATCGTCGGGCGGCGGCGTCGGCGCGGGACGGCTGCAGCCGGGAACGGCGACGGCGACCAGGGCCGCCAGGGTCAGGACGCCGGCCGCCGTCAGCGCCAGCGGCCGCAGACGGCGGCGGGTCGGTGGCGTGTTGCTTGCGTCGCTCATGGGCTGCCTCTCAGCGGGCCATCCTCAGCGGCCGGCGGCCAATCGTTGCTGAAGCTCGCGGGCCAGCGCCGCGCCCGGCACGTCGTCGCCGGCGTCCAATAAGGATCGGGAAAGGGCGATGCTCCGCTGGAAGCGCCTGAGGGCTTTGTCCGGCGCCCCGCGCTCCAGGTCCAGCAGGGCCGTCAGGGTGAGGACGTCCGCCCGCTGGACCTGCTGGCTGTGATAGGCCTCCTCATAGAGCGCCTGCGTTTGCTTCATCCGTCGGCCCAGCCACGCCAGCGCCGCCGGGCCGGGGACGCCCCCCGCCGGCGCCCCCACGTCCGCGGCCACCGAACCGGCGTAGGCCGCCGGGTGGGCCAGCTGTCGGGCCTCGAGAAAGGCCTCGGTCACCTCCAGGGCCGCTTCCGCCTGGTCGTAATCGCCGACGGCCGCCCCGGCGCAGGCCAGCAGCCATTCGTATGTGGGGAACACGTAGGCGGCGCCCGCATCGCCGCCGAAAGCGACGTTGTAAGTCATCAGCTTGACCTTGTTGACCCGCATCTGCTCCTCGTCGAGCAGGTCCTTGGCCTCCCGGCTGCGGCCCGTCAGGACCAGCAGCTCCAGCTCCTGGTGCGCCACGTCCGCCCCATACACCTCCACGCGGGCCTTCATCAGCACATCGTCCAGCGCCGTGGACGCCAGCCCCAGGTCGAGGGCGGTGCGCGCCTTGGCCAGCGGATCGTCGCCGATCGACTTGAAGCGGATCACACATAGTTCACGGGCGTCCTGGACCTGATTCCGCAGGCTCAGCTCCTGCGCCTCGATCTGACTGATGCGTTGTTTGAAGGCGTCGGCGCTCTCCGTGGCGCCGCGTCCAAATCGGCGGGCCAGTTGCAGCTGGGCGCTGCGATGTTCGAGCGCCAGGTCCCGAAACGGCGTCGGCCGCATTTCCAGATACTGATCCGCCAGAAACTGGTGGGCCGCCTCCAGGTCGGGATTGAGGATCAGCGCCTGCCGCAAGGCCGTGACGATCTGCACGTGCCGCAGCATGGCGAGCGGGGCGTAGCCGGCGGAATGCGAATGTTCCGCGGTTTCGTTGTGCAGCGCGAGGTACGCCTGGGCCAGCTGGAAGTAGGCGTTGGCGTCGTCGGGATCGGCGGCGATCGCCCGCCGCGCCGCCCGGACGGCCAGCAACGCCAGGTCGGGCGGTTTTTCGAGCAATTCCGTGCGAATATCCTGAATCGCCACGGTCCGCACGGCCGCCGACAGCCCGGCCGGCGCCCCGCCGCCGGCGAGCAAGCCCGGCAGTCCGGCGAAGCCGCCGCCGGAGGTGAGATAGACGCGGTCGTTGGCGCGCCGCTGATCCGGAGTATACGGGTCCTTGAACAGCATCATTTCCACCTGGGCGGCGGCCGATTCCCAGGCGGGGACCGCCGGCCGGCCGAGATGGCTCAGCAGGCCCGGCTCATACGGATCGCGCCCCGGGCCGCGTCCCGGCGCCGGCGGCGCTTCCTCGTCAGGAGGGCCGAAGGCGAGCCGGCCGGGGTCGAAGCGCAGCTGGGGGAAGTAGTCGTTGCGGGCCGGGTTCCAGCCGACGATGGCCGCCTGCCCATCGATGGAAAGCAGCGTCCAATCGCCCGAGTTGTCGTACAGGGGGCCGAGGACCGACAGCACGCTCCCCGGTTCCGGCACGTACAGCACAGCGACGGCGACGTGGTGATCGCTCAGCACCTCGCGCCAGTTGGGGCCGGGCCGGGCCAGCGGGACGCCCGGCGCCAAGGACGGGTCCAAGCCGCGGCAGACGGCGACGTAATCGTCCGCCGCTCCGGAAAAAAGAGAAAACCGAGCGTCCACAAAGGATTTCTCGCCGCGAAACTTCTCGGGATGGTCCTTGGGGCCGAACCAGGCGCAGTAACAGGCCGCGTCAGGGTGCAAGCAGAAGGAGCGCTCCGCCTCGCCGAGCCGCCCATCTTGGCGCCAGCGGTAGAGCGTCTCGGCCGCGCGGCGCAGCGACGGATTGATTTCCACGCCCCAGGCGACCTGCATGTTTTTTTGGTTGAAGCCGTGCAGCCAGCCGGGCAATGCCAGCGCGATCACCGCGAGCAGAAACGCCACGCAGGCCGCCCGCAACCACTTCAGTACGGTTGGCCGGAGTTCCCAGGTCATGCCCTGCCAATTGAGAGCGGCGATCGGACCGCCGACCACGGCGAAGAACGGAATGAGCCGCACCGACCAGCCGCCGAGCAGCGCGAAGACGACCCAGACAAGGATGCGCCAGTCGCGCAGACCGGAGCGGTTGACGGCGAAGGAGGCGACGCCGAGCGCGACCAGGACGAAATAGGCCAACCCGGCGATGTTGGCGCCGGCCGGCGAACGCAGAGCGGCGTCGAACTGCCACGGCGAGGCCCAGAGCAGCCGGAAGCGCGGGTCCTGGAGCAATCCGCCGGCGAACGGCAACGGATAAAGATCAGCCGGAAGCGAGAAGCCGAACACGTGATAGGGGCTGCACAGGCACGCCGCCAGGCAGGCGGGAAACAGCCACCACGGCGTCGGCCGCACCTTCGTGCTCCCCTCTCCACCGCTTCGGGGGAGAGGGGCCTACTCGCGGCGATTGTCAAGCCGGCGCCAGCGCGGCCGCATATTATTAACTGCGCCTTCCTTTCCTGCGACTCGCCTCCAAGGAACATCGCCGTGTCTTCCGCCGATCCGGCCGAATCGCCGCTGGCGCCCGATTCTCCCGACGATCAGCCGCCGGCCGTGCCGCTTCTCGTCGTGGGCGTCGGCGGCTCGGCGGGCGGGCTGGAGGCCTTCCGTGAGGTCCTCGAAAGCCTGCCGGCCGAAGGGAACATGGCCTTCCTGTTCGTCCAGCACCTGCCGCCGGACCACCGCAGCCTGCTCCCGGAGCTGCTCGCGCGGGTCACGCCGATGACCGTGGTGCAGGCGGAACAGGGGATGCAAATCGAGGCCGACCACCTCTACCTGATCCCGCCGGACGCGGACATGGCCGTCCAGGGCGGCGAAATCGTGCTGACGCCGCGCGCCGCCCGCACGGCGGTGCACATGCCCATCGACCACCTGTTCCGCTCCCTGGCCGAGGATCAGAGGGGCCGCTCCGTCGGCGTCGTCCTTTCGGGCGGCGGCACCGACGGCACGCTCGGCCTCAAGGTCATCAAGGCGGAGGGGGGCATCACCTTCGCCCAGGACGAGAAGTCGGCCCGCCACGACTCCATGCCGCGAAGCGCCATCACCGACGGCTGGGTCGATTACGTCCTGCCGCCCGCGGAGATCGCCCGCCAACTGCTGCGCATCTCGCGCCACCCCTATACCGTCAATCACGAGGCCGTCGTCGCCCCGGAGGCCGACGGCATGGTGGACCGCATCCTCGGCGTCCTTCGCGGCCATTTCGGCGTCGATTTCACCCAGTACAAGCGCACCACCATCACCCGCCGCATCCGCCGCCGCATGGCCCTGCGCGGCCTGGAGGCGTCGGCCGACTACCTGCGCCTGCTGCAGGAAGACGGCGCCGAGAAGCAAAACCTCTACCAGGACCTCCTCATCAGCGTCACGCGTTTCTTCCGCGACGAGGAGATTTTCGAGGCCCTTAAAAAGACGGTTTTCCCCGCGCTCGTCAAAGAACGGTCGCCCAACTCTCCCATCCGCATCTGGACAGCCGGCTGTTCGACCGGCGAGGAGGTCTACTCGCTGGCCATCGCCCTGCTGGAGTTCCTCGGCGACCGCGTCGTCAGCTTCCCGATCAAGATCCTGGCCACCGACGTCAACGAGCAGGCCCTGGAACGGGCCCGCGCCGGCCTCTACGTGGACAACATCGAGCTGGACGTCTCGGCGGAGCGGCTCCGCCGCTTCTTCGCCAAGGTGGACGGCCACTACCAGATCGGCAAGGTCGTGCGCGACCTGTGCATCTTCTCGCGGCACAACCTGACCACCGATCCGCCGTTCAGTCGCCTCGACCTGGTCAGCTGCCGCAACGTCCTGATCTACCTCGACGTCCCCCTCCAGAAGCGCGTGCTGCCGCTGCTGTACTACTCCCTCAACCCCGGCGGCTTCCTGCTGCTCGGCGCCTCCGAGACGGTCGGTTCCTACACGGACCTGTTCACCGCCGTGGACCAGGGCCGCCGCATCTTCTCGCGGAACGTCGGCGCGACGGCGCCACTGCCGCCGGACGTGGGGCTGCACATCGATACCAACCTACCCGCCCTGCGCCTGGGTCCGGTCGGCCCCCATGCGACCTGGAACGCCCTGGACGTGCAGCGCGAGGCGGACCGCGTCGTCCTGAGCCGCTACGCCCCGGTCGGCGTCGTCGTGGACGAGGCCATGACCGTCCTGCAGTTCCGCGGCCGGACCGGGCCGTTCCTGGAGGCGGCGCCGGGCACGGCCAGCCTCGACTTGATGAAGATGCTGCGCGAGGGCTTGCTGAGCGAGGTGCGGGCCGCCGTCGGCCGCGGCCGCGCCGAGGGCGTCGCCGTCCACCGCGAAGGCATCCCGGTGCGCGACGGGGCCGGCTTCCGGATGGTCGACCTCGACGTCCTGCCGATCAAAGTCCCGCCGGCCGGCGTGCGCTGCTTCCTCGTCCTCTTCCAGGACGCGCCCGTCCCGCCGCCTCCCGCCGAAACGAGCCCGGCGGACGACGCCCGCCACGCCAAGTCGGAGGAGCAGATCCATCAGCTGCAGCAGGAATTGGCCGCCACGCGCGAGTACATGCAATCGCTCCTGGAGGAGCACGAGTCGGCCAGCGAAGAGCTGAAGTCGGCCAGCGAAGAGCTGCTGTCGAGCAACGAGGAGCTGCAAAGCACCAATGAGGAGCTGCAAACGGCCAAGGAAGAGACGCAGTCGGCCAACGAGGAGCTGGCCACGCTCAACGACGAGCTGCAGCACCGCAACCTGGAGCTGGCCCAGGTCAACAACGACCTGGTCAACCTGTTCGGCGCCGTGCAGATCGCCATCGTGCTGGTCGGCCGCGACCTGCGCATCCGCCGTTTCACGCCCAGCGCGGAGAAGGCCCTCAACCTGATCCCGAGCGACGTGGGCCGGCCTATCAGCGACATCAGGCCCAACCTGGCCATCGCCGACCTGGCGGGAATGATCACGCGCGTGATCGACTCGCTGACGCCGGTGGAAAGCCAGATCCAGGACCGGGACGGCCGCTGGCACGTGCTGCGCATCCGGCCGTACGTCACGCTGGACAACAAGATCGACGGGGCGTCGATCATCCTGCTCGACATCGACGCGGTGGTGCGCAAGGGGGCGGCCGCTCCGCCGCCCGCCCCCGACGCTGGGAACGGACCGGGCGCGGGCGAATCGGCACGCCCTGTGCAGGAGGATGAGCCGACCGAGGCGCCACGATGAACTCCAGCGAGCCGCGCGACCCCCTCGCCGCCAACTCCTCTCCCCCAAGGGGAGAGGGGAGCGACCGTATTGTCCCTCTTCCCGCGGGGCAAGCGGGGAGCAACGGGAGCGCCGTGGCGCACCTGGAGAAGAGGGGCGGGCGGCCGGACCTGCTGTGGCGCATTTACGAACTGGCGCTGGAGGGCGCCGGCGTCTCGCCGTCGCGGCGGCGGGAGCTGGAGACGGCCCTGGCGCAGGTGCAGGAATCGCTCGGCGAGCTGGGACGGCGCGAGGAACGCGCGCGGCGGCAGCTGCACTCCGCCGAGGCGTCGCTGGCGGAGGCGCGGGAACAGTCGTTGCGTTACCACGGGCTGTTCGAGTTCGCCCCGGACGCCTACGTGGTCACCGACCTGAGCGGCATCATCCAGGAGGCCAACTTCGCGGCCACGCAGCTATTCGGCTCCGCCAAGGAGTTCCTGATCGGCAAGCCGCTGCCGTTCTTCGTTCACGCCGACGATCGGCGGGGATTCTACAACCGCCTGACCCGGCTGCACGATTGGGGCGAGCCGTTGTCGGCGTCGGAGGCCCGGCTGATTTGGCCCGGCCGGAGAGAGCCGCACAGGGTCGTCTCCGTGACCGTGACCCCGATCCTGAACGAACAGGGCCGGCCGGGCGGCCTGCGCTGGCTCCTCCGCGACGTCACGGCCCAGAAAGAGGTGGAGGGATCGCGGCAGGCCGCGCTGACGTTCATCGAAGGCCTGCTGGAGTCGGCCCAGGTCATGGTGCTGGTGATCGACGCGGAAGGCCGGCTGGTGCGCACCAACACGCACCTGGAAGAGGTCACCGGCTACCGCCGCGAAGAGCTGGCCGACCGGGCCTGGCAGCGGCTCCTGTTCGGATCGGATACCTGGCCGGAGCCTTTCCGCGAGGCGCTCGAGGCGGGGCGATCCGTCCGCGCCGCCTACCCGCCCCGGACCCGAACCGGTCGGACGCGCACGGTCGTCTGGTCCGTTCGTCCCCTCGCCCTCGCGCCCGCTTCGTTGGGGCACGGGGTGGAAACCGTGCCCCAGCGAGGCGTCGCGGTGCTGGCGGTCGGCCACGACATCACGGAGCTGCAAGAGGCCCAGGAGAAGGCGATGCAGCTGGAACGGCTGGCGGCCATCGGTCAAACGGCCGCCGGTCTGGCGCATGAAAGCCGCAACGCCCTGCAGCGCAGCCAGGCCTCCCTGGAGCGGCTGCGCTGGAAATTGCAGGACCGGCCGGAGGCGCTGGAGCTGGTCGCCCGGGCGCAAAAAGCGCAGGACGACCTGGTGCGGCTGTACGAGAGCGTGCGCGATTACGCCGCGCCGATCCGGGTCAAACCGGCCCCGTGCCAACCCGCCGAGGTCTGGCGCGAAGTCTGGTCCGATCTGCGGAGCCTGGCGCCGAATCGCGACGCCCAACTGGAGGAAGACGTGGCGCCGGATGCGAATTGCACCTGCCTGGCTGATCGTTTCTGCCTGGCCCAGGTGTTTCGCAACCTCCTGGAAAACGCCCTGGCCGCCTGCACCGACCCGGTGCGCATTTGTATTGCTTGCAGCAGTGCGGAAGCGGCCGGAAGGCCGGCCCTGCGAATCGCCGTGCGCGACAACGGACCCGGACTCAACGACGAACAAAAACGCCGGATGTTCGAGCCTTTTTTCACCACCAAGCCC
>DATKHW010000579.1:0-4740 GCA_035546275.1 Gemmataceae bacterium | reverse complement strand
CCCCCCCCCCGCCGCCGGACAGCTCGTCGACGACCGAATGCTCGTGGGCGACCCCGATTTTGCGGCGGATCGATTCGGGTCCGCCCGAGAGTCGGCCCGGGTGTTCGCCGCGCTCAACGGCGTGCTCGGGGACCCTGTGGTTCTGGATCGGAATGACGTCAACGACGACGGCGGAGACATCGTCCTCGGGCGCTTGGAGTCGCCGCGGGACAAGGTGTTCGAGGCTGGAGACTTGGCGCCGTTTTGCAGGCCTAAGGCCGATCTCCTCATCAACGCCGTCCACGTCCACGCTTGGCGGACGCGCGCCCACGGCGCCTCCCTCGCCTGGCGCTGGGCCAGGACGCTGAACGTGCCGTCCGCCCGCGTGGTCGCCGATTCCACGGCGATGCTCGACCGCGACGTGATCGGCTTCCGGCCCGACGGCGTTCGGCCCATCCCACTCATGCCCATCGCCCTCTTGTCGGATTCTCACGGGTCGAATCCTGGCTCCTGGGAGCACCTGGTCGAGGATGGCCGCGGGCCAGACGAGTACCGGTTCGACCATGCAAGCGGGACGGTGCAGCCAGGCCCCGACGGACTGCATGAGATGAGCGCGGCGTTTCGAGACGATCGGCCGCCGGAGAACGCCTGTCTGCTCAAACTCGGCGTGACGTCGTGGCCGCAGCTATTGCAGCAGGTGCATCGCGGCGTTACGGCAGAGGAAATGGGCGGCGTGCCCCAGGGACAGCTGGTGCTGGACGCAAACGACCGCCTTGCCGTGGCGGTGTTTCCGTACCCGGTAGGGGCGAGTTCGAACCTGCAATTGCTGTCCGAGGAACTGCAGCGCATCCAGGACAAGGGCGAAGCCCGGGTCTGGCCGCTATACGGCGAAATCGACGCGGCGACCGGCGAGGCGATCGTCAATGGCTTGGTCGCCGCCCGCATCCTGCACGTTGAGGACCAGGGGAGCGGCCGGTTTGAGCTGATCGTCCAGCCCTGCATGATGTCCAGCGAATCGGCCGTCACCGACGCATCGCGGCGGCGGCCGGATCGGCCGGCGGGCAATCCATACATTTGCAAGATCCGCATTATCGAGTAAGTGCGGATCGGAGGCTCCGATTGAGGAGGATCGTCGCCTATGCGTCCTTATCTGCGTTCGGCCCCGGCGGCCGAGCGAGCCACGGCGGAACAGCGCTTTCGGGCGCTCAAGGCCGACGTGCATCGGCAAATGGTCGAGGCGCTCGACCTGTCGCAGCTAGAGCGCTGGAACCCCGACCGTCTGCGCCGCGAAGTGTCGGCCCTGACCGAGCAGCTCGCGGCGGACCGCGCTCAATCCCTGGGTGCGCCCGATCGCGATCGGTTGGTCGGCGAGGTGCTGGACGAAGCGTTCGGCCTTGGTCCGCTTGAGGACCTAATGCAGGACCCCGCCGTCAGCGACATCCTCGTCAACGGACCGGGCAAAGTGTACGTGGAGCGCCAAGGTCGGCTGGAGGAAACCGGCCATGCGTTCTCGGATAATGCGCATCTCTTGCGCGTCATCCAGCGGATCGCCGCGCGGGTCGGCCGGCGCGTGGACGAATCGTCGCCCATGGTGGACGCCCGCTTGCCGGACGGGTCCCGCGTGAACGCCGTCGTGGCCCCGCTGACATTGGATGGGCCGGTGCTGTCGATCCGGCGCTTCGGCGTCCGGCTCACCGACGCCAGCCTGCTTTCGCTGGGCTCGCTGGCCCCCGAGATGCTGACGCTCCTGAAAGCGGCCGTGGAGGGACGCATCAACCTCCTCATTTCCGGCGGGACCGGCGCCGGCAAGACGACGCTGCTCAACGCGCTGTCGCGCTTCATCCCCGCCGATGAGCGGTTGGTGACGGTGGAAGACTCCGCCGAGCTGGCGCTGCAGCAGCCGCACGTCGTCCGCATGGAGACGCGGCCGCCGAACCTGGAAGGGATCGGTGAAGTGACGCAGCGGCAGCTGGTGCGCAACAGCCTCCGCATGAGGCCGGACCGCATCATCGTCGGCGAGGTCCGCGGGCCGGAGGCCCTCGACATGCTGCAGGCGATGAACACCGGACATGAGGGATCGCTGACGACCATCCACGCCAACGACACGCGCGACGCCCTGGCTCGCCTGGAGCTGATGGTGACGCTGGCCGGCTTCGACGTGCCCGTGCCGGTGATCCGCAACTACATCGCCTCCGCGATCACGCTGATCGTCCAACTTGGCCGACTCAAAGGCGGCGTCCGCCGCGTGCTCCGCATTTCGGAGATCGCCGGATTGAAACGGAAACAGACCTACCTGGTCCGCGATTTGTTCGGTTTCCGGCAGACCGGGGTGCAGAACGGAGTCGCCGTCGGCGAGTTCTATGCCGCCGGACGCGTGCCGCGCTTCTTGCCGCGGCTGAAAGCGTCCGGAATCGATGTGCCCGAGGACCTGTTCGCCGAGCGCGTGCTGGCGGGAGGACGGCCGTGATTCTTGTACTGGCGTTGCTCTTCGCGGTCGCCGTCGCCGCCGTCTTCGCGGCGATGACGGCTTTCAGCGCCGTGATCCGCCTGGTGCGCCCGGCCGGCGTGCAGTTGTCGGCCGACGACGGCCGGACGCTGGCGCGGGCCGTCGCGGCGTCGCGGCCGCCGCAGGATTGGGAAGGCCGGTTGGATCGCTCCTTCGACCGCATGGTTCGCTGGACCCTGCTGGGACTGACGGCGCCGCAAGCGTCGGCGACGCTTCTCCTCTCCGCCGCCCTGGGAGGCGCTGCGTGCTTCTTCATCTGGGGCGATCTCCTCGCCGTCGTCCTTGGCATGATCCTCGGCGCGTCCATCCCCTTCGCCGTTTTGCTGGCGCTGCAGCATCGATGGCGCCTGGCGGTGCAGGCCCAGCTTCCCGACGGCCTCTTCCTGCTGGCCCGATCGCTGCGCGCGGGCCTGAGCCTGGAACAGGCGTTGGGCGCCGTTCGGTCCTATTGCCCACGGCCGCTGGAAGAGCTGTTCGGCCGCTGCGCCGAGCAGATCGAGCTGGGATTGGCGGCGCCGGAGGCGCTGCAGCGCATGGCGGAAGCGACGAATTTGCCGGACATGCGCGCCCTGGCCGCCACGGCGGTCTTGCATCGGGACGTGGGCGGTCACCTGCCGACGCTGATCGACCGCCTGGCGACCGGCGTGCGCGACCGTAACCAGTTCCGCCACTTCTTCCGGGCGGCGACGGCCCTCAGCCGGGTGACGGCCGTTTTTCTGGCCGCGGCGCCGCCGGTGATCGGCCTTTTTCTTTCATGGGACCAACCGGAGCTGTTTCAGAACTTTTTCGCCAGTACGCTGGGCTGGATGGTCTTCGGCGCCGCGATCCTCCTGGAAATCATCGGAATCATTTGGTTGCTGCTGCTGCTGCGGCGCGACGATTATTGACAGCCGCGCGGAGATGAAAAGCCATGATGCAGAGCGTAATACTCGGCGCCCTGTTCCTGACCGCAACCCTGGCGGGCCTGACCGTGACGCGCCTGGTGATGGCGTGGCTCTTTCGGCCGCGGCCGGAAGTCGCCGAGGCGGAGGAGACCGCGCGCCGGCCGCTGTTCGGCGGCTTAACCGATGCGATTGGAGCGCTGGTTCCCCTGCGGGCCGGCGCCCACGAGGGCGTGCGGAAGGCGCTTCTCAAGGCCGGCTTCTACCACCCGTCGGCTTTCGCCGACTACCGCGCGGTGCGCAGCTTGCTCACGCTCTTCCCGCTGTTCTTCAGTCTGGAGCTGGCCCTGCTTTGGGATGGTAGGGGAGCGATTTTGTGGACGGTGGGCTACGGCTTGCTCGCCTCCATGATCGGCCTGAGCTTGCCCGCCTTGTATGTGCGGCGGCGCGGCGAGCGCCGGTCGCGTCAAATCAAACGCGCCTTGCCCCTCGGTCTGGACCTCCTGTCGCTGTGCCTGACGGCCGGCGTCAACCTGCTCGACGCCTTCGCTCACGTCGGCCGGCAGCTGCGGGCCACGCATCCGGTCCTGGCCGGCGAAATGCTCCTGACGCATCGGCAGGCGGAGCTGCGCAGCCTCGGCCACGCCCTGATGCGGCTGGCCGACCGGGTGCAGACGCCGGACGTATCCACCGTGGCCTATACGCTGACGCAGGCGGAAGAATTGGGCACGAATACATCGGCGGCGTTGCTGGAGCTGTCCAGCACCATCCGCACCACGCTGCGGCAGGACGCCGAGGCGATGGCCAATCGGACCAGCTTCTGGATGCTGTTCCCGACCACCGGCTGCCTTTACGTTGCAGCCGCGATCATGCTGATTGGACCCGGCGCTTTGCAGCTGATCCGCGACGGCGCCAACATCCAGAAAACCATCAGCGAAAGCCAATCGCTGATCGACCAGGCGAACCGTCCCGTGCCGCTGCCGACGCCGCCGGGCTTGAACTCCGCGCCGTTGGGTCGCAAATAAAAAAGGCGAGCGGCGCGGCGTCAGCCCGCCGGTGTTGCGTCACCGGGCGGTTGACGCCGCGCCGCTCGCTTCATGGATGCCCGCAGCCACAGCCCCCGCAGCTGCCCCAGCAGGGTCGGCAACAGCCGTCGCCCATCAGAATCCGTCCTCCCATAATTTCGATCTCATCCGAGCGCAATCCCTCGGCGGTGGACGACCCGATCACCACGGCGGCCGCGGCGGCGTCCTGACCGTGTTCGTGCAGCAAGGCGACCAGGCGCGCCTTGCGAGCGGTGTTCAGCGCCGTGTCATGGATGGGGGCAACCTTGATCGCGCCCGGCGTCTCGCCCATCTTGCGAAGCATCGCGTC
>DATKHW010000578.1:0-20987 GCA_035546275.1 Gemmataceae bacterium | reverse complement strand
GGCAGCGTCTCCTGGAACTCCCGGCGCCAGCCCGCGTTGGTGCGCGAAACCCTTTGTCCCGCCGGGCCGGTCTGCCAGACGCTCAGGAGCCAGACCCAGTCGAAGCCTATTTCCGCCAGGCGATCCAGCTCGACGTCGGGGGCGTCGTCCAGCGTGGCGGGCCGGCCCAGGGGGCGCGACAGCTCGGTGAGCCAGGCGCGGGTGTTGATCTGGTACAAGGACGGATAGCGGATGGATGTCATGTTTTTTATCCCTTTACCAACCGTCCGCGAACAAATTCATATAGCCGCGAGCCGGAGGGGAGCGCTCGGACGACGCGCTCCCCTCCGGGTCGCGAAACGTGAATGGTTTTGGGGGCGAATCCCTACTGGTCGCCGACTCCCGCCAGCCGGCCGCTCCGCGGCTCATGAACGTCGATCACGGCGGCCGTCTTGCCGAGCTGAAGGGCCTGTGCGGGCGTCGTCGTGGCGAAAAAGTGCATGCCTCGGGCGACGACGCCGGTCCAGCCAGTCTGGTGGCTGGCGCCGAGGCCGGCGCCGTTGTCGCCGTGGAAGTACTCGTAGAACAGCAGGAGGTCGCGCCAGTGCGGGTCGTCCTGGAACTTCCCGGACCGGCCGTACACGGGCCGGCGGCCGTCCTTGCCGCAGAGGAAGAGGGCGTTGAGCCGGCGCTGGATCTCCTGGGCTGCCTGGTACAGATTCCTTTGCCGCCCGGACCCCGTCGGGCATTCGACGGTGAAGGCGTCGCCGTAGTACAGGTAGTACTGCAGCAGGGCCCGGATGATGAGGCCGTTGACCCGCATCCAGATCGGCCCGCGCCAGTTCGAGTTGCCGCCGAACATGCCCGTGTCCGACTCCGCCGGCAGGTACGCCACCCGGTATTCCTGGCCCCCCGCGTCGAACACGTAGGGGTGATCGGCATGGTAACGCGACAGCGAGCGGATGCCGTAGCGGCTGAGGAACTCGTTCTCGTCGAGCATCTTCGCCAGAACGCGGCGGAGCTTGGTTTCGTCCAGGATGGCAGCCAGCCGGCGGCCCGCGACGCCAACCTTCACCGGGTCGTGGATCGACGCGCGAGGTTCCGGACGGGAGGCGAGAAACCACTTGAAGCGCTCCTGGAGTTCGGGGTGCTTCGATAAGAGCCGCCCCTCGAAGATGGTAGCCGCGCAGAGGGGCAGGAGTCCGACCATGGACCGGACCTTGAGTCGCTGGGCCTGGCCGTTGGGAAGCCGCAGCACGTCGTAGAAGAAGCCGTCCTCCTCGTCCCACATCCCTGCTTCCCCACCCATGTGCCCCATCGCCGAGGCGATCCAAAGGAAGTGTTGCGTGAACTTGAGCGCCATGTCCACGTAGTCGGGATCGGTCAACGCCAGTTCGCTGGCGATTTCTATCATGTTCTGGCAGAAGAGCGCCATCCAGGCGGTGCCGTCGGCCTGCTCGAGGTAGCCGCCGGTCGGCAGCGGCGCGCTGCGGTCAAACAAGCCGATGTTGTCGAGGCCGAGGAAGCCGCCCTCGAAGACGTTTCGCCCCGACCGGTCCTTGCGGTTGACCCACCAGGTGAAATTCAGGAGCAGCTTCTGGAAGTTGCTCTTGAGCCAGTCCTTGTCTCCTTCCCCCTTCTGCGCCTTCTCCAGGCGGTAGGTGAAGATGGTGGACCAGGCATGAACCGGAGGGTTGACGTCGCCGAAATTCCACTCGTAGGCCGGGATCTGGCCGTTGGGGTGCATGTAGCGCTCGCGCAGCATCAGCTTCAGCTGCTGCTTGCCGAAGTCCGGGTCCACCAGCGTCAGGGCCAGGACGTGGAAGGCGAGGTCCCACGCCGCGTACCAGGGATACTCCCACTTGTCCGGCATGGAGATGACGTTGCCGTTGTACATATGGTGCCAGTGGTCGTTCCGCGGCGCCTGCTTGAAGTAAGCGGCCCGCGATCCCAGCTGCGGCAGCCGGTCGATCACGTCCTCGCACAGGTGAAAGCGGTCCAGGTCGTTCAGCACCACCACGTCGAACGGCGGGGCCGCCGTGGCCGGGGCCGATGACGTAGATCATGTTCAAGTCATCGCGCCGGATGACCCGATTCAGGTGGACGTAGAGAAAGTTGAGACCCGGCGTCGTGCCCCAATGGCCGAGCAGCCGTGGCTTGATGTGCTCGCGCTTGAGCGGCTCCTTCAGGAGCGGATTGTCAAGCAGATAAATCTGGCCGACCGACACGTAGTTGGAGGCCCGCCAGTAGGCGTCCATTTTGCGCAGCTCTTCGGCCGAGAGCGGCCCTGCGGTCGCGGTCTTGGCGGCTTCGGTGGTCTTCCGTTTCAAGTCTGTGGGGGTGGGGGGCCATCGGTCGCTCCTTGCAGGCGGCGCAGCGGGCCTTATTCGTGGTTGCAAAGCGTGAACGTCTGCCACGCAAGGCTGTTTATAGCGCCGCCTCGCAAACGTCCGCTGGCTTCGCACCGCGAAGGGGGCCGGGGACTGTAAAAGTCCTCCACGCGGCGTAACATGTCTTCACCCTTTCGACGCCAAAGGCGGTGTGCGTCCGCGATGCACGTTCGGCTTGTCTTTGGCAAAATCAAGCCGCGAGCCGTCGGCATTCGTCGATCCGTCCAGCGCCGGGCTGGTTCCAGTCGCTCTGAATACAGAGGTTAAGATCGCTCTGTCCCCACAAGGCTTCCACCAATCCACCAGGGAGGTTCGCATCATGACCGGGAGAAGAATTGCGCTGCTCGCCGCCGTCGCGGCGGGCGTCGTCGGCGTCGGCGTCGGCGCCGCCTGGGACCACATCCGCGTCCGGACGCCGGACCTGAACGCCGCCCAGGCGGCGGACAAGCCGGCCGCCGCGGCAAAGGACAAGGCCCCGGACGACAACGCTCGCCCCGCCGACCAGGAGGCCGTCCGCGCGGCCGTGAAGGAATTCATCAAGGTGTTCGAGAAGGGCGACGCCAAGGCCCTGGCGGCTCTGTTCACGGAGGAGGGTGAGTACGTCTCCAACGACGGCGCCACCCTCCGCGGCCGAGCCGCCATGGAGGACGGCTACGCCCAGTTCTTCAAGAAAAACACCGACATGCAGCTGGAAGTAAGCGTCGATTCCATCCGCTTCGTCTCCCAGGACAACGCGGTTCTGGAAGGGTCGGCCCGCAGCTACAAGACCGGCAAGCCCGGCGACCCGACCTTGAGCCGCATCAGCGCGCTGTACGTCCGCGAAAAGGGGCAATGGCTGCTGGCCATGCTGCGCGAGTGGCCCGACGAGGGGACGACGCTGGAGGACGTGGACTGGCTGATCGGCACGTGGGAATCCAAGAGCGACGCGGCGGAAGTCCGCACGACCTATGAGTGGGAGGACGGCAAGAAGTTCCTCCGCGCCCGCTTCACGATCAAGGAAAAGGGCAAAGACGAGGTCCTCTCCGGCACGCAGCTCATCGGCCGCGACCCACGGACCGGCCAGCTGCACTCCTGGCTGTTCGAGAGCGACGGCGGCTTCGGCGAGGCCGACTGGACCTGGGACGGCAAGGCGTGGACCCTGGACGCGAGCGGCGTTGAACCCGACGGCGACGAAGTCACGGCGACCAACATCCTGACGCCCTTGGGCAAGGACTCCTTCACCTGGCAATCGACCAACCGGACGGTGGACGACGAGGACGTGACCGACATCGCGCCGGTCAAAGTGGTGCGGGTGAAGTAGGCGCGTCATGGAACCCAAAGGAGATACGCAGATGAGACATATACGTACTATAGGTCTGATCGCTCTCGCCGTGACGTGCCTGATCCTGGTGGATTCCTATGGCCAGCGCGGCGGCCGGGGCGGCGGCGCGGGCGGCGCTCGAGTAGGCGGCGCTGCTGTCGGCGGTTCGGTGCGGACCGGCGCGGCCGTCGGCCCCTACGGGGGGGCTGGCGTGGGCAGCCGCACCAGCGCGACGGCCGTCGGTCCGCGCGGCGGATCGACCAGCGTCGGCCGCGGGAGCGGCTCGTACACCACGCAGCGGGGCACGACCATCGAGGCCGGCGGCGTCGGCCGGACGGTCACGGGGCCGGGCGGGCGGACGGCCGGCGCGGGCGTCGGCGGTGTGCAAATCACGACGCCGGGCGGGCGCGAGATCAACAAGGTCGGCGCCGCGCGCGGGGCCGTGGGCCCGAACGGCGCCGTCGGATCTCGGGGCTCCATTGGCACGGCGACGGGGCCCAACGGCTCGATCGCCGGGGCCAGCCGCGGCGGCATTGCGGTCGGTCCGAACGGCGCGGTGGCCGGCGGCTCGCGCATCGGCGCCGCGACTGGTCCAGGCGGTTCCGTCGTCGGGGCGTCGCGGGCCGGCGCCGCGGTGGGACCGAACGGCTTCGCCGCTTACCCGGGTCGCGGCATAGCGACGGGGCATCGAACCACCTACGTCTCCCGCACGGCGATCCGCACGCAGGGCGTTTACGTCCGCCGCAGCTTCGTCCATTACGACTGCTTCCGCCCCAACTGGTACGTGACGCATCCGAACGCCTGGCGGGCGGCGGCCTGGACGACCGCGGCCTTCTGGACGGGCGTCGCCTGGGGCCGGCTGTACCCGTTCTGCGGCTATCCGGCGACGCCGATCGTCTACGATTACGGCGGAACCGTCGTCTATCAGGACAATAGCGTCTACTATAACGGCGAACCCGTCGCCACGGCCGAGCAGTACACGGAACAAGCCGCGGCCATCGCCGACCAGGGTCTGCAGGCCCAGCCGAGCGAAAAGGAGGATTGGATGTCGCTCGGCGTCTTCGGCATGGTCAAGGGCGAGGAGACGGATGCAAACCAGATCTTCCAACTCGCCATTAACAAGGACGGCGTTCTCCGCGGCAACTACAACGACGCCCTGAGCGACACGACGCTGCCGGTCCACGGATCGGTGGACAAGCGGACGCAGCGGGCCGCCTGGACGGTCGGCGACCGGAAGGAAACGGTCTATGAAACCGGCGTCGGCAACCTGATGGAAGAGGAGACGACGGTACTCGTGCATTTCGGCAAGGACCGTACACAGCAGTGGACGCTGATCCGCCTGGAACAGCCGGAGGAGGCGAAGTAAGCCCATCCGGGGCGCTTGCAGCCGGCGTCCGGAACGCCGGGGTCGGGGTCGGGGTTCCGGGCGCCTTCGTAAGCGCCTTTTCGACTCGCGGAGGCACGCATGACCGCAGAGCGACAAGAGAAGGCCAACCATGAAGGGTCTGCGGTCGTCCCTCCTGGCGGCGCCCTCGCCGGACCAGCCGATGTGCGCCTGGAGTTCGCCGCCCGGACGCAGATCGGCAAGGCCCGCCCCATCAACCAGGACCAATACCTGATCGCCCGCCTCGGAAAAGCCGTTAATGTTCTGGCCGCCGCCGCGGCTCCGGAGCAGGGCTGGCCCATCCTCCAGCGCGAGGGTTACTGCTTCCTGGTCGCCGACGGCATGGGCGGCGGCCCAGCAGGGGAGGTCGCCAGCGCGTTCGTGGTCCGCGAGGCCCTCGCCCATCTGCTGGAGACGGCCAAATGGTTCTTCCGATTGGACGACCCCGACGAGAACGTGCGGCTGCGTCTGCTCCGCGAGTCGCTGGAGCGGGCGGACCGCCAGCTCATCGCCGAGGGGGAAAAAGACCCGCGCCTGGCCGGCATGGGGACGACTCTGACGGCGGTGAGTATTCTGGGCGACGAAGGCTTCGTCGTCCACGTCGGCGATTCACGGGCTTACCTGCTGCACGAGGGGAAGTTAGAGCAGCTGACGCACGACCACACCGTGGCCGCGGAGATGGTGCGGCAGGGATTGATTCCGCCCGAGGAGGTGCGCGGCCACCGGCTGCGCCACCTCCTCACGAACGTCATCGGCGGCAAGCTCGGCGTTGAGGGCGAGGTCGCCAAATTCCGGCTGGCCGACGGCGACCGCCTCCTGCTCTGCACCGACGGGCTGCACGGGCCGGTCCCCGACGATCGCATCCTCGCGATCCTCGCCGGCGCTTCCAGCGCCGAGGCCGCCTGCCGCGATTTGGTGGACGCCGCCGTCACGCTGAGCGGCTATGACGACGTCACGGCGGTGGTGGTCGTCTGCTCGATGCCAAATCCGCGGCCGTGAGCAGCCTCTGCTGAAAACATGCGGCGCCGCTGGCGAGCGGGGGGAGCAAGCCCCCTGATTACCGGTTTCGGCGATTGCATCTTCCATCAGGGGGCTTACGCCCCCCGCTCGCCTCCATTGTCAGACGCCTTCGCTCATTTCTTGAACGTGCTGTCGTCCAGGCTTTCCAGGACGCTCGCATCCACCACCTGGGCCTTCAGGAACGTCTCTCCGTCGTGCTTGACGAGGACTTCCTTGGGCAGCACAATGCCTTCCGGCCCCTTGTCGCGGTAAGCCAAAATGATGCGCTCCTCGGTGATTTCCTTGCCGCCGCTGGGATCGACGGTGCGATGCTCCATCTTGGCCAGCAGGCCCGTTTCCTTGTCGAAATACAGGCTGACGTCCTTGTGGTCCTTGGATTTGACCAGCACGCCCACGACCGGCTTGTCCTCGATCTTGCTTTCCCCGATGAGAGATAGGTCATAGCCCTTGTCCTTCACCAGCGACACAAGCCTGGCTACTTTCAGCATATATTGGCCTTCTTTCAGGGCGTTCTTGATCTCATCGCTGATCGGAACGTCCTTGTCCGCGGCTTGAATGGAGTACTTGTCGCCGTTCATGATCGTTGTAATGTTCACCTGCTGGCCCTGGATCGTCAGATGCATCGACTCCTTCACCTTGTCGGGGAGCATGGAAGCGATTTCCTGCGTGAATTCCACTTCGCCCACGCCCGGCAAGGTGATCTTGCCCTTGCTGCTGACCTGGGCGGCTTTGTACTTGGTTAGGGCCTCCTCTCCTCCCTGAGCCTTGATCGCCTTGTTGATGACAGCCGTCGCGGCGTCGTCCGCCGCGGACCTCGCACCGGCAAAACCGACCAGGACGCCAAGGGACAGCACGGACAGCAGCGTACCACGCATGGAGCGTCTCCTTTGTTGGCTTCGAAGGGAGCAGCGCGGCGTCGGCGACGCCGCGCGACGACAGGAAGCGGAAACCAGAGGCTATTGTCCAAGGTGCAGGCGTGGAGTCAAGCGGCGCGTTAATGGGATCGGCCGTTTCTCGCACGCTTCGGGCCGACCGGGGCGGATACAAGGGCCGCGGACGTGACAGCCGTCATTGTGCGGACACGGCGCCGGGTCCGGTGAGATTCAGTCCCGCCGTTTCCTCCCGAATGCGCCGGAGGATACGCGACCGGGCCTGGCGCACGGCGGCGGCGGAGACGCCCAGCTCCGCGGCCACCGACGCCGTCGGCAGGCCGTCCACGACGCTGCGCCAGAACAGCTGCCAGGTCCGCGGCTCAAATTCGCCGCGGATGAATTCCAGGGCGCGGCGATAGAGCTGGCCGTTGAGGCTCTTTTCCTCCTCGTCCGGCGCCGCCCAGCCGTCGTGCAGGTCGGGCTGGTTCTGCATCAGCCCCTGGGCGTCCGAGCCGCCGGCCGCCGCGATTTGCCGCCGCACCCGGCGAAAATGCTCCAACACGCGGTGCCGCGTCACGCCGTGCAGCCAGCCGCGGAAGGTGTCCGACGGCTCGCTGTGGCGAAACGCCTGCAGCGAGGCGAACGCCTTGGCGAACACTTCCTGAACCACGTCGTCCACGTCTTGCGTTGCGACGCCGGCGCGCTTGCACCAATGACGGACCAGCGGATCGTAGAGCGCCACCAGCCGTTGCCAGGCGTCCGGTTCCTTGTCGCGCGCCCGCTGCAGCAAACTGCGGGACGTGCGCCGGCTGTCTGAGGCGGGCCGATCGTCCGACATGGCTTGCCCCTTCCCACGGCGCGTGGAACGGAATGATCGACAATACAGAGGGTGCGAGGCGGCGACGTATGCGTTGTCGCCGGGCGCTTGTATTGGCTAGTATTATAGACGATCCCACCGACCGCCAGGAGAAAACGCCGATGAACGGTGAACGGGATTGTCCCGGCCGTGAAACGTTGGCCGCGTTGCTGCTCGGCAAATTGCCGCCGGAGCGGGAAGAGGCGGTCAATCGTCATCTGGAAACCTGTGCGGTCTGCGAGGCACAGGCCCAAGAGCTGGAGCAGCAGAGCGATCCGCTGATCGACGCCCTGCGGCAGCCCGCGCAGATCTCGGCCACCGTGAGGATTCCCACCAGGGCCAGCGCGCCGCCCCCGGCGAACGAGCCGCTGCGGCTGGACGGCTATCAAATATTGCGCGAGGTCGGCCGCGGCGGCATGGGCGTGGTGTACCTGGCGCAGCAGCACCGCCTCAACCGCCTCGTCGCCGTCAAGATGATCCTGACCGGCGGCCTCGCCGAAGCGGAAGACCGCGTTCGCTTCATGCTGGAAGGGGAACTGCTGGCCCGGCTCAGTCACCCCAATTTCGTGCAGGTGTACGAGGTCGGCACGGTCGAGCCGTCGCCGGGCGTCGTCCACCCGTATCTGGTGCTCGAACACGTGGACGGCGGCAGCCTGAAGGCGCGGATGATGAAGGGGCCGCTGGCGCCCCGCGACGCCGCGCACCTGGTGCTGACTCTGGCGCGGGCGATGGAAACGGCCCATGCGCAGGGCATCGTGCATCGGGACCTGAAACCGGCCAACGTGCTGATCGCCCGCGACGGCACGCTTAAGATCACCGATTTCGGGCTGGCCAAGGAGCTGAGCGGCGACGCCAGCTTGACGCCCACGGGCCGGGCCATGGGCACGCCCGCCTACATGGCGCCGGAACAGGCCGTCGGCAATTCGGGATCCGTCGGCCCCGCCGCCGACGTGTACGCGCTGGGCGCCATCCTGTACGAGCTGCTGACGGGCCGACCGCCGTTCGCCGGGGAAGGAATGATGGAAGTGCTCTTCCAGGTGGTGGAAAAAGCGCCGACGCCTCCCCGAACGCTGCGTCCCGGCATTCCCCGCGATCTGGAGACGGTCTGTCTGAAATGTCTGGAAAAGAAGCCGCAGGCGCGCTATGCGCGGGCGGCGGCGCTGGCGGACGACCTGGAAAACTGGCTGGGAGGCCGCACCATTCGGGCGCGGCCCGCCGGGCGGTGGGAGCGCATGAGGAAATGGGTGCGGCGCCATCCGCTGCCCGCGGCGCTGATGATTCTGCTCCTGCTGTCGCTGATCGGAGGCACGGCGGCCTCGACGTATTTCGGCGCGACGGCCGTCCAGCGGGCCAACGACGCGCAGAACGCCGCCGCCGACGCCCAGAACCACCTGAATCGGGAGATGGACGCGCGGAAAGCGTCCGACGAGGCGCGGGAAGCGTCGGAGATTCGCGCGGCGGAGCTGCAATTCGCGGCCGGCCAGGCGCTGGCCGATGCGGGCGAAGTGGACCGCGGCATGTTCCTCATGCTGCGCGCCCTCCAGCGAACGCCGGAAAAAGAACACGACCTGCGCCGCGGCATCCAACTCAACCTCGAAGCCTGGCGCCCCTATCTGCCGCGCCTCCGCTGGTACCGCGACGCCCCGGCGGGGAACCCAAGCGTTTTCTTGGACAAAGAGGTGCTGTGCTGCGTCGGGAACCAGCTGTACGTCTATGACCCCGAGACTGGCCAGCCGATCGGAGCGCCGCGCGAGTTCCCGGGGAAGTACATCGCCGCTTGCGGATCGGGCGGCCGACGGGTCTGCACCCGGAGCGATGAGAACGGGCCGCCGGTGCTGCGCGTCTTCGAGCGGTCCACGGGCCGGCCGCTCGGCGTCATCCCAGACCGGCTTGGTGCGGATGTCATCGCCCACCATCCTAGTCCGCTTTACATGGTCGATTTCAGCCCCGACGAGGAGTTCTTGATGCGGTCCGTCGGTGGACCGTTGAAGTATCTGCGGCAAGCATGGGACGCGGAGTCGGGGAAGGAAGTCGGACCGCCGCTTATCACCACGGATGTGGCGTTGCCCCACCTGCTGCACGGCCCAAGCCGCCAGTGCTGGTGGCTCTTCATCGAGACGGGCGGATCCATTGAAGTAGTGGACGCGCAGACGGGTCAGTCGCTCGGCCGCGGCCCCGGCTGCCTCCCCGCCGACGCGGAACGGCCTCCCGCTCTGTTCCCGGAGCGGCAAGTCGTGCAGAGCTGGCTGGACACACACAACCTGATCTTTTGGGATCTCGATCGGGGCGCCTCGTTGCGGCCGGCCTTGCGAGAGCCGCCCTCGACCTTGCAAAGCAAGGTCGCCGCCGATGGACGGCGGCTGATCCAGCTCTTCGCCGCCGATCACGTCCGCTGGCAAGACGTGGCGAGCCGGCTGCCCTGCGTGCCGACGGCGGGCGTCGGGCGCGGCGCCAGCCCGGCTGTCAGCGTCGTTTGCGCCGCTCCGAACGGCGACAGTTGCTTGCTCGTCTCGCCCGACAAGTCCTATCTGAAGCGCTTTGACTTCCCGCGCCTGCTCCCCGTGCGCGCTCCCGGCGGTGCGGCGAACGAGGGCGGGCTGCGCGGAGGCGCAAACTCCCGTCAGGTGTTCCTTACGGCGACCTTTTGCCCCGATCGTCAGGTCGTGCTGCTGGGCGACGCGGCCCGCCACTCGGGACAGCCCTACGCCCGCCAGATTTCGACCCTGGACAATCATCCCGTCGGACGGCCCTTGACCGATCTCGACAGCCGCGCGATCTACAGCCCTTCCGGCCGGCTCGTGGCGCTGGGCAACTGGGACGATACCAACGCCGACAAGATATTCTTCCGCGTTTACGATGCGAAGACGGGAGAGCCGCGCAGCCCGTTGTGGTTGGTCACGGCTTCCGACGGACGGTCGTATTTCCTGCATACGCTGGCGTTCAGTCCGGACGAACGCCGACTGGCCGTCGGCCACCGGAACGGCGCCATGGTTTGCGATCTGGATACAGGCGGAGAGCCACAACGACTGGACCAACCGGGGCCGATCACGCGGCTGCGCTTCAGCCGGGACGGACGGCGCCTGGCCGTAGCCTGTCCCGCCCGCTGGCCGGGCAGTCAACCGGGCGTCCAGATTTGGGATGTGACGACCAGCAAGCCGCTCGGCGAGCGTGTGCTGATGGCCGAAGCGCCGCTCTTTCTCGACGCGGACGACGCCGATGGATTCTTCACGCTGGAGCTGGACAGCGGCCGTATGCGTCGATGGGACTTCAGCGCGCCAACGCCGGTGGAAGACCTCGGCGTTCTGGAATCCTGGCCCGGCGGTTTCGACCGGGCTTACGGCCTGGCCGTCGATCCGGCGCGGCGCCTTTTGGCCTTCGGTTCGGGGCAGGGGACGATCTATCGGTGGGACCTGAAAACGCGGCGACGTCTTGGTCCGGATGCCGATTTCCAACAGCCGGTTCGTTACCTGGCGTGGGGCCCGACCGGCCGCTGGCTGGCGGCCGGCGGCGATGACGGCACGGCGGCCCTGTTCGATCCGCTGACCGGCAAACGCGCCGGACCCCTCTTGACCCATGCGCTGCCGCTGCTGGGGCTGACATTTTCTCCCGACGGCGGCGAGTTGCTGACGGTGACGCACGACGGCCGCTGTCACCGCTGGGAATTGGGGGAATCGCAGCCGCTCGCCCCAGCGGAGTGGGAAACGTGGCTGCAAGCGGCGACCGGTCTGCGCCTGGACGGCGAGGTCCTGACGCCGTTGACCGCGGCCGAATACCGCCAACGGCTGGAAAGCGCGCGCAACCTGCCGACGCCGCTGCTCCTGGCGGCGGACCCCGCGCGCTGGCACGCCGATGAGGCCCTTTCCGCGGAACAGGCGGGGCAGTACAACTCGGCCCGCTGGCATCTCGACCGCTGGATCGCGCTGGAACCGAAGGCCTGGCTGCCGCTGGCGCGCCGGGCGCGGATCGACGCCCTGGAAGGAAACAGCGAACAGGAGGCGGCGGACCTGAAACTGGCCGCGGCGCTGTGCCCCGACGAAGGGCTGGAGAATTGGAACCGCCACGAAGTCGTCCTGGATAAGCTCGCCAAAAATCCGTCCAATGACGACAGCAAATAGGCTAGGAAGGCGTCAGGGCTTCGCTTTCGCCGCCGCGATCTTCGCTTGGAAATGCCCCAGGGTGCGCCGCAATCCCTCATGCCGGCCGACGCGCGGTTCCCAGCCCAGAAGCTGCCGCGCTCGACCGATGTCCGGCTTGCGCACCCGCGGGTCGTCCTGCGGCAACGGCCGATAGTCGATCCGCCCCGCGCCGCCGGTCAGCGCGATGATTTCCTTGGCGAACTCCAGGATCGTCACCTCGTCGGGATTGCCCAGGTTCACCGGTTCGTGGAAATCGACGGCCAGCAGCTTCTCGATCCCATCGACGAGATCGTCGACGTAGCAAAAGCTCCGCGTCTGCGAGCCGTCGCCGTAAACGGTCAGCGGCTGGCCGCGCAGCGCTTGCCCCATGAAATTCGGCAGCACCCGGCCGTCGTCCAGACGCATCCGTGGGCCGTAGGTATTGAAGATGCGAATGATCCGCGTATCGATTTGGTGCGTGCGGTAATAGGCCATGACGATGGCCTCGGAAAAGCGTTTCGATTCGTCGTAGCAGCCGCGAGGCCCGATCGAATTGACGTGACCCCAGTAGTCCTCGCGCTGCGGATGGCGTTCTGGGTCGCCGTACACCTCGCTGGTGCTGGCCAGGAGATAGCGGGCGCCTTTTTCCTTGGCCAGGCCGAGCGTGTTGTGCGTGCCGAGAGAGCCGACTTTGAGGGTTTGAATGGGGTAATTCAGGTAATCGACCGGGCTGGCCGGCGAGGCGAAATGCAGCACGTTGTCCACCGGGCCGCTGGGCGTCAGCGGCTTGGAGATATCGTGGTGGACGAACTGAAAGCGCGGATCGGCGCTAAGATGCAGCACGTTGTCCGCCGAACCGGTGATGAGATTGTCCACGCAGATCACTTCATGGCCCAGGCCGAGGAAGCGCTCGCACAGATGGGAGCCGATGAAGCCCGCCCCGCCGGTGATGACCGTTCGCACCAAACGTCTCCTGTACGGATTGCGCCGCCAATGCCATGAAGGAAACCTATCCCACACTCCGCACGCTGGGCAAGGTGGGAAAGCGGAATTGAAAAAACCGGCCCTGTCGGGGTATTCTACTGCCGCCTCGCCCCCCCGCAACGGAGACCTGGGCACATGGGCCGACCGATACGCACGTTCACCGTCTTGCCGCACCTGCCGGAACGCCTGCAGGCCTTGCAGAAGCTCGCCTACAACATGTGGTGGTCCTGGAACCCCGAGGCGACCGCCCTTTACCGCCGCGTGGACGGCGAAGCCTTCGAGAGCCTCGACCACAGTCCGGTCAAGCTGCTCGGCGTCGTCAGCCAGGCCCGTCTGGACGAGCTGCTGCGCGACGACGGTTTCCTCGCCCACATGGACCGCGTCGAGGAGGCGTTCGACGCCTACATGGGTGCAACCGCCTGGTTTCAAGAAATCTGCGCCCGCCGGGCGAGCGGGGGGCGTCAGCCCCCTGATGGCGCCGCTGGGCGTCCCAATGGAGAATCAGGGGGCTTACGCCCCCTGCTCGCCGGCTTCACGCCGCCTGCGGATTTCTGCATCGCCTATTTCAGCGCCGAATTCGGGCTGCACGAAAGCGTTCCTGTTTACTCCGGCGGCCTCGGCGTGCTGAGCGGCGACCACCTCAAGAGCGCCAGCGACCTCGGTCTGCCGTTGGTCGGCGTCGGCCTGATGTACCGCGAAGGCTATTTCCGCCAGTACCTCACCGTGGACGGCTGGCAGCAGGAGCGCTATCCCGAAAACGACTTCTTCAACCTGCCGCTCATCCCGGAAGTCAAAAGCGACGGCACGCCGCTGCTGGTCGGCATTCCATTCCCCGGCCGCGAGGTGCAGGTGCGCGTCTGGCGCATCCAGGTCGGCCGCGTGCCGCTTTACCTCCTCGACTCGAACATTCCGCAGAACTCGGCGGAAGACCGCACCATCACGGCCCGCCTGTACGGCGGCGACGTGGACATGCGCGTCCGCCAGGAGATGATCCTCGGCGTCGGCGGCGTGCGCGCCTTGCGGGCGCTGGGCAAGCCGCCGACGGTTTGCCACATGAACGAGGGCCATAGCGCCTTTTGCGGCATCGAGCGCATCCGGGTGATGATGGAACAGACCGGCGTCGATTTCGCCGCCGCGCGCGAGGCCGTGGCCGCCGGCACCGTCTTCACGACCCACACGCCGGTGCCGGCCGGCAACGACGTCTTCTCGCCGCAGATGGTGGAGCATTATTTCTCGCCGATCCTGCCGCAGCTGAAGATCAACCGCGACGAGTTCCTCGGCCTGGGCCGACAGAACCCGCACGACCACAACGAGCCGTTCGGCATGACGGTGCTGGCCCTGCGGCTGGCCAACGTGTCCAACGGCGTCAGCAAGCTGCACGGCACCGTTTCGCGCAAGATGTGGCACAAAATCTGGCCCGATGTGCCCGACGCCGAGGCGCCGATCATCTCGATCACCAACGGAGTCCACCTGCGCAGCTGGGTGTCGCCCGACCTGACCCAGCTGTTCGAGCGCTACCTGGGCGTGGACTGGGACGCGCCCCCCGCTCAACCCGTTTGGGACGACAAAGGTTGGGGCGAAGGGGCATGGAAGCGCGCCGAGTCGATCCCCGACGCCGAGCTGTGGCGGACGCATGAACGGCGCCGCGAGCGGTTAGTAGCCTTCGCCCGCTCCCGGCTCAAGCTGCAGCTGAAGGCCCGCGGAGCACCGCCGGCCGAGATCGCGCACGCCGACGAGGTCCTTGACCCCGAAGCGCTGACGATCGGTTTCGCCCGTCGCTTCGCCACCTACAAGCGCGGCGCCCTGCTGTTCCGCAACCTGGACCGGCTGACGGCGATCATCAACAACAAGGATCGCCCGGTGCAGATTCTCTTTGCCGGCAAGGCCCATCCCAAGGATCACGCCGGCAAGGAGCTGATCGCCGAGATTTTGCAGTTCGCGCGCCGGCCGGAGTTCCGCCGCCGCGTCGTCTTCATCGAAGACTATGACATGAACGTCGCCCGCTACATGCTGCAAGGCGTGGACGTTTGGCTCAACAACCCGCGACGGCCGCTGGAGGCGTCTGGCACCAGCGGCATGAAGGCGGCGGCCAACGGCGCCTTGAACCTCAGCATCCTCGACGGCTGGTGGTGCGAAGGCTACGACGGCCAGAACGGCTTCGCCATCGGCGC
This sequence comes from Gemmataceae bacterium, assembly GCA_035546275.1. GTDB lineage: Bacteria > Planctomycetota > Planctomycetia > Gemmatales > Gemmataceae > UBA4732. Next base: position 5,916 of record DATKHW010000578.1, on the reverse strand, counting down.
CGGCGAGGAATACACCGACCTGACCTACCAGGACGACGTGGAGAGCCGCGCCCTCTACGACCTGCTCGAACAGGAGATCACCCCTCTGTTTTATACCCGGGCGTCGGACGGCTTGCCGCGCGGCTGGCTGCGCATGATGAAACGCTCGATCACGACGCTCTGCCCCGTGTTCAACACCGGCCGGATGGTGGCCGAGTATGTGACGCGGTGCTATCTGCCGTCGGCGCAGCGCTTCCTGCGGCTGAGCGGCGAGAACCTGAAACGGGCCGCCGACCTGGCGGGATGGCGCCGCAATTTAGCGCGCGGTTGGCGGCAAATTCGCGTCCTGGGCGTCGAGTCGAACGGCGTCGATCCGATGCACGTGGGGACCGATTTGCACGTGCTGGCGAAGATCGACCTGGCGGGGCTGGGGCCGGACGACGTGGAGGTGCAGCTGTTCCACGGCCTGGTGGATTCCGTCGGCGAGATTCCGCATCCGCAAACGGTCCCGATGTCGCACAACGGCCACGCGGAAAGCGGCTCGACCTGGGTGTTCCGCGGCGCCATCCCCTGCAGCGCCAGCGGCCAGCACGGCTACGCGGTGCGCGTGCTTCCGAAGAACGGGGATCTGGCCAACTCGTTCGAGCCTGGACTGGTGACGTGGGGGTGAGCGGCCGATCCAGAAACGATTCAACCACGGCCGTTTCGGCCGTGGTTGAATCGTTTTGAGGGCGGAGCTTACTTGTTCTTCTTGGCCTTCTTCGCGTGGAACTTCACTTCCAGCACCTCATCGCCCTTGACGGTCATGGCAACCTTCTCGCCGTCCTTCACGTCGAGGAACGTGGCCGGCTCTTCCGTCGTGGCGCCCTTTTTGCCGCTGACCTTGAGGAACGTGGTCTTGTCGTTGACCTTGAACGTTTTTTCCGCAGCCGGCGTGGTCACATTGGTTTTCTTGTTGGTGTGGGCCGCGATCGTGAGCGTGATGGCGCCGCCCTTGGTGTTGGCGTCTTTCTCGACCGATGCGATGACGCCCTTGACGGCGTGTTCCTTTTTCGCTTTCTTGGCGGCCTCGGCGGACGGGGCCGCGGCGACCAGAACCAAACCCGCGACGACCAGGGACAGAGTACGAGCCAGATGCATGACGCACCCCTTTGCAGAAAAATGGTATTTGGGTTGGAAGGACGCGGCCGGCGTTGCTTGTTCCGCGTTCTCTCTGGGTGATGGGTATTCAACGCACGTTCGGCGGAAAAGTTTCGCCGGTCTTCTCATATTTTTTTCAGGTGAGCGGCGCGAGCCCGCAGCGCAAGCAAGGGCTTTCTCTTGCTTGCGCTGCGGGCCCCCGCCGCTCGCCGATGGAGTACAATAAAGAAAAGGCGCGTTCGCCCCGCCTTAAACCGGGCAGTGAGGATCGGGCTTGTGGCTGTACCTGTGGTGGCCATTGTAGGCCGGCCCAATGTGGGCAAGTCGTCGCTGTTCAACTGGCTGGCCGGCCGGCGCATCGCCATCGTCGAGCCGACGGCAGGCGTCACGCGCGACCGCCTGTCCACGCTCATCCAGGCCGGCGACCGCTTCATTGAGCTGGTGGATACCGGCGGCATGGGCGTCGCCGACGCCGACAACCTCACCGAACACGTCGAGCGTCAGATCGAGACGGCCATCGACCAGGCGCATGTGCTGCTGTTCGTCGTGGACGGCCGGGACGGCCTCATGCCGCTGGATGAAGAAGTGGCCCGCCGGCTGCGATACGTCACTAAGCCGATCCTTTGCGTCGCCAACAAGTGCGACACGCCGTTGATCGATCCACAGGCGGCCGAGTTCTACAAGCTTGGGCGCGGCAAGCTGGTCTGCGTCAGCACCAAGCAGAACCGCAACCGCGAGGAGCTGCTCGACCTGATCCTCGAACGCCTGCCGGCCGCGGAGGAGCTGGAGGCGCCGCCGAAGGACCCAGCTCTCAAGCTCGCCATCGTCGGCCGGCGCAACACCGGCAAGAGCACGTTCATCAACAGCCTGGCCGAGAGCGAGCGGGTGATCGTCAGCGAGGTCCCCGGCACGACGCGCGACAGCGTGGATGTGCGCTTCGAGCGCGACGGCCTGCAATTCGTCGCCATCGACACGGCCGGCGTCCGGCGCGAGCGCAGCATGGCCGACGCCATCGAGTTTTACAGTCTCGCCCGCGCCGAGCGCTCCATCCGCCGGGCCGAGGTGGTGCTGATGTTCATCGACCCGAAGGTGCGCATCAGCAAGGTGGACAAGCAGCTGGCCGAGTACATTCTGGACCTGCACAAGCCGGCGATCTTCGTCGTCAATAAATGGGATTTGATGGTCCCCATGCGGACGGGGCGGATGGCCGATTACATCCGGCAGACGTTTCCGAGCCTGGATTACGTGCCGATCGCATTCATCACCGCCAAGTCGGGCAAGAACGTCCACGCTACGCTGAATCTGGCCCAGAACATTTACAAGCAGGCCAGCCGCCGCGTGCCGACGGGCGAATTGAACCGGGTGCTGCGCCAGGCCCTGGAGGCGTCGGCGCCGCCCTTGCGCCAGAACCGCCGGCCCAAGATCTATTACGCCTCTCAAGTGGCGGCCAATCCGCCGACCATTGTGCTGATGACGAACGGGCCGGAGTTGTTCGACGACACCTACCAGCGCTATCTCATCAAGACGTTCCGCGACCGGCTGGGCTTTTCCGACGTGCCGATCAAGCTGTACGTGCGCCGCAAGAACCGCGGCGACAACCCGACGGCGGAAGAGCGGGCTAAGGCAAGGACGCGCAAGCCGAAAGTGGACGTTTCGGGTCTGCCGTTCACAACCGACATTTCGGAGGCGGAAAAACGGCGCGGCGACAATCCGTATGAAGCGTCGGAGCTGTGGACGGATTTATAAGGCGCCTCACGGCAGCGCGGTTTCGCCCATCAGCCAGCGGTCGCACTCGCGGGCGGCGCCGCGGCCCTCGTTGATGGCCCACACCACCAGGCTCTGTCCGCGCCGCATGTCGCCGGCTGCGAAGACGCCGGGGATACTCGTGGCGAACTTGCCGTGCTCCGCCTTGGCGTTGGTCCGCGCATCTTTTTCGACGCCGAGCTGGTCGAGCAGCTGATGCTCCGGCCCGCGGAAGCCCATCGCGAACAGCACCAGCTGCGCCGGGAAGACGCGCTCCGTGCCGGGGACTTCCCGCGGAATCGCCCGGCCGTTGTCTTTGACCCACTCCACGCGGACGGTATGCAATTCCTGCACGCAGCCGGTCGCGTCGCCGACGAACTTCTTCGTTTGAATCAGGTATTGCCGCGGGTCGTCGCCGAAGACGGCGGCCGCTTCTTCCTGGCCGTAATCGAGCTTATACACCTTCGGCCACTGCGGCCACGGGTTGTCCGCCGCCCGGCTGACGGGCGGCCGGGCCAGCAGCTCGAACTGCACCAGGCTGCGGCAGCCGTGGCGCATCGCCGTGCCGACGCAGTCGGTGCCGGTGTCGCCGCCGCCGATCACGATCACGTCCTTGCCCTTCGCGGAGAGGTAATGTCCGTCGGACAGCCCGCTGTCGAGCAGGCTCTTCGTGTTGGCGTGCAGGAACTCCATCGCGAAGTGGACGCCCTTGAGATTCCGCCCCTCCGTTTTGGTGAAGAAATCGTTGGGGGCCGTGGCGCCGCCGCACAGGACGATCGCGTCGAATTCCTGGCGGAGCTTGGCGGCCGGGTAGTCCTTGCCGACCTCGCAATCGACGACAAACGCGATCCCTTCCATCTTCATGAGATCGACGCGCCGCTGGACGATTCCCTTGTCGAGCTTCATGTTCGGGATGCCGTACATCAAGAGGCCGCCGATGCGGTCGGCCCGCTCGAAGACGGTGACCCAGTGGCCGGCGCGGTTGAGCTGGGCGGCGGCCGCCAGCCCCGCCGGGCCGGAGCCGACGATCGCGACCTTCTTGCCGGTCCGCACCGGCGGCGGTTCGGGGACGATCCAGCCTTCCTCGAAGCCCTTATCGACGATGGCGCACTCAATCGTCTTGATCGTGACCGGCGATTCGTTGATGCCGAGGACGCAGGAACCCTCGCACGGCGCCGGACAAACGCGGCCCGTGAACTCCGGAAAATTGTTCGTCTTGTGGAGCCGTTCCAGCGCTTCTTTCCAGTTTGCGCGATAAACGAGATCGTTCCACTCCGGGATGAGGTTGTTGATGGGGCAGCCGGAGGCCATGCCCTCGATGAGAGCGCCGGTATGGCAGAAGGGCACGCCGCAGTCCATGCAGCGGGCGCCCTGTTTCTGCAGCATCGCCGGGTCGGCGTGCTCGTGGAATTCCTGCCAATCGTGGACGCGCTCAGCCGGCGGCCGGACCAGCGGAAGCTCGCGCGGGTACTCGAGGAATCCAGTCGGCTTGCCCATGTCAACGCCCTCGATCAACTCGTGCCGCCGTCACGCCCGAGATTCACTGGAACTCTTCTTCGTCCTCTTCCGCCTCGATGTCCTGGGCGACTAGCTCTTTCCACGCGGCCATCACGTCGGGGCTGGCCTCAGCGGCGCGGAGGCGCTCCGCGACGGGGCCTTCCACTTCCTTCAACTCCGGAAACGTCAGCAGCAAGATCGCCAGGTCGCGCCAGTCGGTACCTGCCTTCGGCTTGTGCCGACGATGCGTGTACGCGGCCACCTTGTTGGCGATCAACTCCGGCGGAGTGACGACCAACACCTTCTTCACGCGCTGGGCCGGCGGCAATTCCGCGACCGGCCGGACGTCGATCAAGTGCCGGTTTTCGGGCTTACGCACCTGGTAGATGCGGTAGCCGATCCCTCCCTTGACTTCCCTCGAACGCACGGCAATATGGAAGCGCTCATGAAGGAAGGTACGCAACTCCTCCACCAACTCCGGGGCCCTCGTCGAAGCGAGGTCCACGTCCTGCGTTAGGCGCGATTCGCCTGCATACGCATTCACCGCATAGGCGCCGTATAGCACGGCGTCCTTGCGGTCGCGCAGGAATTCCAGCACCGCGTCGTGGATGACGGACAGCGGGTACGGCTCCTTCATCGCCCACTCCCGGAATGTCAGCGAACCGTCGCCGAACATGACTGCTTCTCCGCACCATCACTTCTTTGGGGGACCGGCCAAGAACTCCCGTCCGAACCGGACGGCCCATTCCCGCTGCTCCGTCGTGTCCGGAACGGACCGGCCGCGCGCCGCGGCGACCCGGCGCCACGCCGACTCGCCATCCACACCCGCTCCGATCAGCAGGCACGCGGCGAGCAGCGCCGACCGACCCACGCCCTGACGGCAGTGGACCCCGACGCCCTTCCCCGCCGCGAGCTTCTCTTCCAGCGCCCGGACCAGATCCGCGAAGGCGCGGGGCGAAGGCGGAAGGCCGCGGTCCGTTATGGGATGGCTGACGAACTCGACGCCGTTCTTGCGGCAAGCATCCTCTTCCGCCGTAATGTCGAATTCCTCGGCTTCCTCCTTTTCCAAGAGCGAAACGACCACATCGACGCCTGCCGATTTCCAGGCGCGTGCCTCATCTTCCAGCCAATCGCCACCACGCGGCCGCGGGAGGACGGCTAATCGACCGCGCCAGGGGCCTTCCACCCAATATGCGGTCGCTTGCATGGCTTTTCTCCTACGTCCCGCCTGTCGCCTACGGGTCGATCCGTGCAATGATTTCCCGTGGCAAGGAGTCAACACCCACCCCGCGATCGCGCAGGATCTTGATGCGGTGATGTCCGTCAAGGATCGTCCCGTCCGGCCGCGTCTTCAGCGACCCCTCCTGGCCGGGCCGCAGGGAGTCGATCAACTGCTGCGTCGTCGCCTTGCCATATTTAGCCAGCTTTGCCGGACTGAGCGAGTCGTCCGCGTGGAGCGACTTCAGCGGCGGCAGGCCCGACGCCATGACTGCTTCACTTCCCCCCCGCCCGCGCCAGATCGTGCGCATTCTCCTCGAACGCCGCCATCACCGCCTC
>DATKHW010000577.1:0-10117 GCA_035546275.1 Gemmataceae bacterium | reverse complement strand
TGATGGAATCGGCTTCGCCGCCGAAATGGCCGACGCTGGACAAGCGCATCAAGGCCGCGGGCGGCGCCTTCCTGGGTCTGTTCGGCCTGGTGTTCCTGGGAGTGGCCGTCGTGGAATTCCGGTCGCGCCGCGTCTACAAGTCGGACGACGTAAGCCAGGGGCTGGGCCTGCCGCTGATGGGCACAGTGCCTCCGGCGCCGGCCAAGGTCCGGCCCGTGGCGCCGAGCGGCGACGAGGAGGCGCTCGGTCCGATGATCGAGTCGATGGACGCCATTCGAACGATGCTGCTGCACGCCGGCCGGTCCGAAGCGCTGCGCGTGCTCGTGGTGGCCAGCGCCGTGAGCGGCGAAGGCAAGACGTCGCTGGCCAGCAATTTGGCGGCCAGCCTGGCGCGGGGCGGCCGGCGCACGCTTCTCGTCGATGGCGACCTGCGCAATCCGGCGATCCATGAGATCTTCAACTTGGCCGCCGGGCCGGGCTTCGCGGAGCTGCTGCGCGGTGAGGTGGAACCGGCTCAGGTTGTGCAGAATACGACGCTGGAAAACCTCTCCGTGCTGGCCGCCGGCGCCGCGGACCGTCGTGCTTTACAGGCGCTGGCCCAGGAGGGCGTGCTGCGCACGGTCCTCGACGAGCTGAAGGAGCAGTACGACTTCCTGATCGTGGACGTCAGCCCGGTCTTGCCGGTGGCCGACGCCTTGCTGATCGGCGAGCACGCCGACGCGGTGCTGCTGTCGGTGCTGCGCAACGTGAGCCGGCTGCCGGCCGTCCACGCCGCCCAGCAGCGACTGGAGTCGCTCAGTATTCGGGTGCTCGGGGCCGTGGTAAGTGGCGAAGGCATGGAGGCATACGGCAAGGTGCATTATCCGTCAGTGGCCGCATCGCCGATCGGCGGCAAATGAGGCGCGCGGCGAGCCGGAGGCCTCAGCCGCCGGATAGGGCCACAGGAATTGGGATTTGATACGCGAGGTCGATGGAGCAAAGGCGCATGAAACTTGCCTTAACCTTTACCGCCGGCCTGGCTGTGGTCATCGCCTCCGGCCTTGCTTACGGCGCCTGGACGCAGCGCTGGCGCAAGTCGGCGAGTCTGGAAGCGCGGGCGGCGAAGCTGCACGAATTGCCTGAAGAGTTCGGTCCGTGGAGGGGTCAGGCGGCCGACCTCGATCCCGATGCTTTAGCGATGGCCGGCGCCGAAGGGTGGTGGGTCCGCCGCTTCACCGATGAGCGCAGCGGCGCGACGCTCTTAGCCATCATCCTTTGCGGCCGGCCAGGCCCCCTCAGCGTCCACAAGCCGGAAAGCTGCTACGGCGCCGCCGGCTACGAATTGCAAGGGCCGGCGAGCAAGTACACTCCATCCGGTGTGAAATCCGCCGAAGTTTGGACCGGAAAATTCAAGGAGAGCCAGACGGGAGGGCGCGAGCTGCGCATTTTCTGGTCGTGGTACGGCGACGCCGGTTGGCGCGCGGCCGACAATCCACGCTGGGACTTCGCGCGCCTTCCAGCTCTTTACAAGCTCTACGTCGTCCGTGAAACAGGCGGCCGGGCGGGTCGGTTGGACGACGATCCCGCCGCCGATTTCCTGCGCCGCCTGCTTCCAGAAGCGACGCGGGTGCTGTCTGAACCGTAACGCCCCAGGGAATCCCACGGGCCGCCAGCGCGTGCTACAGTTGTACGGCGGTCGGCGGATCCGGCCTCCACCTTGACCGCAGGCGACTCCCATGAACGCCGCCGTTGCACTGCCGTCGCCCGCCCGTCCCGCCGCCGACAAGCTTCGCGCTCAGCAGACGGCCGCCGCGTCGCGCCACGCCCTCGGCTTCTTTCTCTTCCTCCTGCTCAACGCCGTGCTGTTCGTTCGCGCCGGCGAGATCGTTCCCGGAGCGGAGGGATGGCACATCTATGAAGTGCTGATCCTGGCGTGCTTCGCGGTTTCATTCCCGGCAGTGCTGGCCCAGTTCACGGCCAAATCCCTGGAGGAGCGGCCGGTCACGGTCTGCGTGCTGGGTCTGTCGCTGGCGGTCGGTCTGTCGTACCTGGCCCAGCTCGACCTTGCGCAGCTGGCCGACTCTGGCTTGCTGTTTCTCAAGATCGTCGTCTATTACGTCCTGTTTGTCGGCCTGGTGGACAGTCCCGCCCGGCTGCGGACGTTTCTGTTCTGGATGGCGGCTTTCGCCGCGGTAACCGTCGGTTTAGCGGTGCTGCAATTCCACGACGTCATCACGCTGCCCAACCTCGATCAAATCCAGGACACGCTGCGCGACGCGGCCGGCCGGGAATCGCACATCAAGCGCCTGACTGGTTCCGGCATTTTCCACGATCCCAATGAATTGGGAGTGCTCATAGCGTTCTGTTTTGTCCTGGCGCTCTACTGGCTGACGGACCGCCGCTCCGGCCTTGCCCGGGCCCTGTGGATCGGGCCTCTCATCCTATTTCTATATGCGATGTACCTGACGCAGTCGCGCGGCGCCTTGCTGGCGATGGGCGCCGGCCTGGCGGTCTTCCTCGTCCTTCGCTTTGGCTGGCGACTCGCTCTGCTGGCGTCGCTATTCCTTGCGCCGGCGGCGGTGCTGTTGCTGTCGACGCGCATGACGGACATTTCCACGGAAAACGGTACGGGCCAAGAACGCATCCAGGCCTGGAGCGACGGCATTGTGCTGATGCGCGAGGCGCCGCTCTTCGGCGTCGGCATGGGGACGTTCCAGCAGCGCGTAGGCATTGTCGCCCATAATTCCTACCTGCAATGCATGGTCGAATTGGGGGTGTTCGGCGGCGTCTTGTTCGCCGGCGCTTTCTACCTGGCCGCGGCGCAGCTGCTGCGGCTAGGCGATCGGCGAAAACATGCCTTCAGCGCCGCAGAAACCGCCCGCTTGTATCCGTACCTGTTCGGCGCCTTTGCGAGCTACGCCGTCGGCATGATCTCGCTGACGCTGTCTTACGTCATCCCGACCTACACCGTGCTGGCGCTGGCGACGGTGTTTGTGCGAACCGCGCCAGTCGCGCCGCCGCTGCCGGCGACGCGCTTCGATCTGCGGCTGCTGGGGCGCATGGTCGGCGTCGCCGTCGTCGGCTTCGCGGGACTCTATCTGTTCGTTCGGTTCTTCGTCGTGCATTGACGCCGCGGTCGCTTGGGGAGAACGGTTGCACATGAGTTCACGCGTGGACGATTTGCCGCTGACCCTCCTCCGCCCGCCCTCCGGCTGGCGGCTGATCGACTTCGGCGAATTGTGGCGCTTCCATGAACTGATCTTCTTCCTGGCCTGGCGCGACGTGAAGGTGCGCTACAAACAAACGCTTCTCGGCGCCGCATGGGCGGTTCTCCAGCCGGCGCTCATGATGGTGGTTTTCACTATCTTTTTCAGTCGCATGGCCAAGTTGTCTACAGACGGCTTCAGCGAGGGAGAATATCCGCTGTTCGTGTTCGCGGGACTGTTGCCGTGGACCTTTTTCGCCACGGCCATGTCCAACGGCGGCGCCAGCGTGGTCGGGTCGGAGCGGCTCATCACCAAAATCTATTTCCCGCGTCTGGCCGTTCCGTTCGCCACTGTGGGGGCGGCGCTGGTAGATTTCGCCGTGGCCTCAGGCCTCCTAGCGCTGCTCATGCTCTGGTACGGCCGTGCGCCCGCTTGGGGACTGCTGCTGGCGCCGCTGTTCGTGGTGCTGATGACGCTCCTGGCCGTCGGGGTCGGCACGTTTCTTTCCGCCCTTAATGTCGCGTATCGAGATTTCAAATATGTGATTCCGTTTATGGTCCAGCTGTGGATGTACGCGACGCCGACCGTATACAGCCAACCCAGCGGCTCCGAGCTGGGCGGCTGGCTGCACACGCTTCTGGCGCTGAACCCGATGACGGCGCTCATCGCCGGGTTCCGGGGCGCCGCGCTGGGCGGACCGATCGACTGGCCGCAGGTCGGCGTCGCGGCGGTCGTCAGCGCGGCCGTGTTCGTCGGCGGCTGCCTCTACTTCCGGCGGGTCGAGGAATCGTTTGCAGATTTGATTTGAAGGGGACCGTTGGAGACGCCGCGTATGACTGACAAAGCACTGGTTTCCGTCGTCATCCCCTGCTACAAGCAGGCCGAGTATTTGCCCGAAGCGATCGACAGCGCCCTGGCGCAGACCTATAGGCCCCTCGAAGTGATCGTCGTCAATGACGGCTCGCCCGACGACACTGAGAAGGTCGCCAGGGCCTACGGCGATCGCATCGTTTACGTCAACCGTCCCAACGGTGGTCTATCGGCGGCGCGCAATACGGGAATCGCCTGCGCCCAGGGCGGCTGGTTCAAGTTCCTCGATTCCGACGATTATCTCCATCCCGAACAGATTTCATGGCAAATGCAGACGTTGGCCGGGCGTGAGCACTGCGCAGGGGTTACGGCTACGCGGCTGTTCCGCGACGGTAAGCGCGAAGTTTACGTCGATCACATTCCGCAGGGAACGGCGCTCTTGCCGGACATGTTCCGCGACTACGAATGGGGCGCCCCGATCGCGTGGTTGTTTCCGGCTGCGCTGGTGCGCGCCGCCGGCGGCTTCGATGAATCGCTTCGCTTTTCCGAGGACTGGGACTTCTTCATCCGCCTAGGTTTGCTCGGCGCGAAGCTGCTCGTGGACAAACGCGTCGGCTGTTATTACCGGCAGCGGGCCGGCTCGATGAGCGCCAACCGCGTCGGCATGGCGACGGCCCGCGCTCGCATCTTGAATCGGCTGCACAATCAGCTCCGCGACGCCGGGCGTCCGGACTGGTTCGGCCTGGATTTGCTCAAGAATGAGCAGGGCGTCTACCAGGGACTGGTCCAACTTGGCGTCCACGATGCGGAGTTAATGGATGGATTATTAGGTCGAATCCTCGAGCTGCAGAAGCGCGTCGGTTTCGGCCAATTCGGCTGGCGCTTCCGAATGATGGTGCGCCTCCTAGGTTATGCGCGGGCGGAGCGGTTGCGGGCGTTCGTGGTCCGCGCGCTGAAGATCAAGCCGCCGGAAACGCTCGACACCCAGGCATGGAGGTACGCCACATGAGCGGCCCGACGGTCAGCGTCGTCATTCCCGGCTATCGCGCGGCCGCGGTCATCGGGCGGGCGCTCGACAGCGTGCTGGCCCAGACAAGGCCGGCCGACGACATCCTTGTCGTGGACGACGGAAGCCCGGATGCACTGCACGCCGCGCTGGCGCCTTACGGCCGTAACATACGCCTTTTGCGCAAGACCAATGGCGGCGCCGCCAGCGCCCGCAATTACGGCCTGGATCACAGCAACGGCGACCTGGTAGCGTTTCTCGACGCCGACGATTACTGGGAGCCGCGCAAGCTGGAATGCCAGCTGGCAGTTCTCGAAGCCAATCCCGAGGTCGGCGTTCTCGCAGGGCGCTTTTTCATCCAGGATCCGGGTCAGCCGCGGGTGGTGAATTACGCCGGGGATTCCGTCCTATACGATCGCGTTTGGGATCGCCCCATGGGCGGCGTCGCCTTCGAGATCGCCCGGCGCATGTGGACCTCCTCATTGCTGCTGCGCCGCAATGTACTCGGCTCCCTGCGATTCGACGAAGGGCTGTACACAGCGGAGGACGTCGATTTGTGGGTGCGGTTGGTGCAGGCGGCGCCGGTATACCTCGATTCGGAGCCGCTGGCGACTGCGGTCCAGGAGGCGGGATCGCTGTCGCGCGCCGACGCCGGGCGCGACACGCGAAACATGATCGCGGTGGTCCGTCGCTATGCCGCCCTGCTCGGAACGGCCGGCGTTGCGGCCTGGGAGAGGCAGCTGTACCGCGAATGGGCGGCGCGGGAACTGGGCGACGGCCGCCCCTCCGCCGCGGTTCGCCCAGCCTGCGCCCGGCTCTGGCGCGAACCGTGGCGTCCGCAAGCGTGGTGGATTGTTTGCAAATCCGTCGGTTGGGCGACGGGGCGGCGTCTCGGCGCTTTGCTGCGGCCCTCGGCGGCGCGACGCACCAATGCAAACAGGCGGGAGCATTCATGCAATATACCGAGCCGAAAAGAGGCCGATTACGCGTCGCCCATGTAACGACGGGCCTCGACGTCGGTGGTCAGGAGAAGCTGCTGGTCGAGTTTGCGCGCTGCGCCGATCGACGCCGCTTTGACTTGCACTTCGTGTCGCTGGCCGGCCGCGGAACGCTGGCCGGCGACCTGGAAGCCTGGGGCTGGCCTGTCGTGGCGTTGGACGAGCCGATCGGCTTCCGACCCAGCCTGGTGGTTCGGCTGGCGCGTTTTTTCCGCCAACGACGAATCGACGTGGTTCACACGCACGACGAGCGGCCGCACATTTACGGCGCCTTCGCAGCTCGCTTGGCGGGCGCCGACCGCCTGATCCACACGCGGCACCACGGCATGGCGTTCCGCTTGACGCCGCGACAAGCCGGGCTGGTGCGGCTGGCGTCGCGGCTGACCGATCGCTTCGTATGCGTGTCGGCCGACAGTGCCCGCCAGGCGATTCGCCACGGCGTTTCGCCGCGCGTGGTGCGCGTGCTGCACAACGGCATTGACCTGACGCGATTTGCGCCGCGACCTGGCGCCATGCCGCCGCCGAACGCGAACGGCGGGCCGGTCGTCGCCGTCTCCCGTCTCAGCCCGGAAAAAGACATAGATACGCTTTTGAGAGCGACGGCGCTGGCGGTGCGCCAGGAGGCCGCGCTGCGAGTGGAAATCGCCGGCGACGGTCCCTGTATGACCGACTTGCGGCGGACGGCCGCGGAGCTCGGCCTGGAAGGCTGCGTGCGCTTTCACGGTCAGGTTCGCGACGTGGCGCCGCTGCTGGCGACGGCGGGGCTGTTCGTTCTGCCGTCGCGGACTGAGGGCGTTTCGCTGACGCTGCTGGAGGCGATGGCAAGCGGGTTGGCCGTCGTCGCTTCGCGCGTCGGCGGCAACCCGGAAGTTGTTGCCGACGGCGTGACGGGCCTCCTTGTTCCGCCGCACGATGCGGCCGCGCTGGCCGCGGCGATCATCCGCCTCCGCCGCAAGGGCGACGAGCGCCGCCGCATGGGGCAGGCCGGGCGGCGCCGCGTTGAACAGTGCTTCGAGGTCCGATGCATGACTGCGGCCTATGAGCGGCTCTACTTTGGCCTGGATTCAGGCGCTGGCCCAATCCGCTGCGGCGCGAAGGGCCGGACGATTGTTAACGCCGGTTGACGGCCGGAATGTCGGGTGCTAATTTTCCTTAGCGAGGAATCACAGACTAAATGGATCATACGAAGCGTTATTATGACGGAAGCGCCTTAGAGTCAGTGAGTTCTTACGGCGATGTCGCTTTCGCCGCTGAGGAAAGGCGATTGGCACATTGCGTGCTATCTCCTTGCTGCAGCCGTCCCCCAGGAAAGTGGCCGGCCAGCCCCGGGCGTCGAGCGCAGCGGCGCTGGGGGTGTGACCGGGCGACGCCGTCGCGGCCGCTCGGCGCTGACGCTGATTGATTCACCTGGCGCTCCGGCGGAAGGTTTCTCCAGCTATCCCCCTGGACTTCCCACCGCGGCCGCTCTCGGACCAGGGCGGCTCTCTTCTCCCCAACGCCGACCGGCTTTCCGCGCGCGTTCGCGTGCGGCCCGCGCGCATCGGCGGTCTGGCACCGTCAACCCCAATGAAGAGGCGCCTCATGGCCGCAGAGACGGAGTGCCCGGAAAAGGTGCAGGTCGCCCAGGGCCCCCCGATTTTATCGACGCCGACGATTCGCAAGACCCGGCGCATCCTCATCCCTCCCACGCCAGCGGCGGCGGAGCGCAGGGAGACAGCCTTGCGGCCGGCGATTTTCAGGCCGCCGTACAAGCCTATTTACGCCTCCGTTAAGGGCGTTGCGGAGTTCCTCTTTGCAGCCCTGCTGCTCGTCCTGGCCGCCCCGGTGTTGGCCGTCGTCGCCTTGGCCGTGAAATTGACCTCGCGCGGGCCGGTGCTTTATACGCAGGTTCGGGTGGGCAAGGGCGGACGGCCGTTCACGCTTTACAAGATTCGTAGCATGGTCCACGACTGCGAAAAGGCGTCGGGCGTCCAGTGGTCAAGGCCCGGTGACCCGCGCGTCACTCGCGTCGGCGCCTTCCTCCGCAAGACGCATCTTGATGAATTGCCGCAACTGTGGAACGTGCTGCGAGGCGACATGAGCCTGGTCGGTCCCCGGCCGGAGCGGCCCGAGTTCACGCCGGCGCTGGAGCGCGCCATTCCCCACTACCGCGATCGCATCGCGGTACGCCCTGGCGTCACCGGACTCGCCCAGGTGCAACTGCCGCCCGATACCGATCTCGCCAGCGTTCGGCTGAAACTGATATATGACATCTATTATATCCATAATCGCGGCCTGTGGATGGATCTGCGTCTCGTCGCATGCACCGCGGTCCACATGCTGGGCGTGCCCTATGCTGTGCTCCGGTCGCTGTTCGGAATGCCTGGTCCTGACGCCGTGAACGCCGCCTATCAGGAACACAGTCTCCCGCGGGCCCAAATCCAGGCTTGACGCCGTTGCAGTCCAAGGACGCGCCCGCGAAGAGGTGCGCATTTTATGACCTCTCTGGCGACATGCCCGATCGTTCATCCCGCCACAGCCGCCCGGCGCGGGCGCCTGCGGCGCGTCCTCTTCGCCGCGCACCTTGATCCGTCGCGCAAGTTTGGGTCGCTGGAGGAACAGGCGTATCTTTTGGCGTCCGCGTTCCGGGATCGGGGCGGGCTCTTCTTTCCGGTTCTTTCAGCGGCGCCGGACGCGGTCGGCTTGGCCCATTATCGCGACGCCGACCTGGATTTCGCCGCTTTGGATCTCAGCCGATTTCGCCTGGCCGCCTTGGTTCAGCTGTTCGGTTTAATACGCAAACACCGAATCGAAATAGTAGACTGGAACTTCCTGCAACCGTTGACCAACGCCTATCTCTGGGCGCTCAGCCTCATAGCCCCGCGCGTCGAGCATGTCTTCACGGACCACAACTCCCGCAACGCCGCGGCGCCGCGGCGCCGATTTGACGTGATCAAGCGCGTCTTCCTGCGGCGCTATAGCAGCGTCATCGGCGTCAGCGCGTTCGTGGCCGAATGCCTGCGCAGTCAGAGCATTTGGCCAGCCGTCCATACTCGGCTGCATTTCGCCAACACCGACCGCTTCGCGCCAAACTCCGACGTGCGGATGGAAGTGCGACGGCGGCTTGGCGCCGGCGATCGCTTCGTGCTGCTGGCCGTGGCGCATCTCATCCATGCCAAGGGCATTGACGTGGCGGTGCGGGCGCTGGCTCGCCTGCCGCATTCGGCGGAAATGTGGATCGTCGGCGACGGCGATCAATCTGCCGCCCTGGAGCGGCTGGCGCAGGAACTTGGCGTGCGGGAGCGCGTGCGGCTGCTGGGAATGCAAAGCCGCGTCGAGCCGTACATGCAGGCGGCCGACGTATTCGCCTGTCCGTCGCGGTGGGAGGAGGCGGCCGGGCTGGTCAACATCGAAGCCCAGGCTTGCGGACTGCCGGTGTTGGCTTCGCGGGTGGGCGGCGTGCCGGAATACGTGATCGACGGCCGAACCGGCATATTGTTCCCGGCCGGCGACGATGAAGCTTTGGCGGCCGCAGCGCAGCGCTTGATGGTGGACGCGGATCGGCGCCGGCGCATGAGCCAGGCCGCCCGCCGACTGGCGGTGGAACAGTTTTCCGTTGCAGCGCGCCTCGACGATTACCTCGATCTGTATAGGGTCTCAACGCGGGAGTCCGAACGATGACCAGCCGATTGGCCAAGGAACTGGATCGTCACGGCGTCGTGGTCTTGCCGGACCTCGTGAGGCCGCAGCAGCTGTGTGCGATGCAGCGGGCGTTCGCCATCCGTCTGGATCGCCAGCGTTGGAACGACCTGGACGGCTACTTCAAGACGGAGCCCTACCGCCTGATGCTCGCGGACCTGCTGCTGATGCACCCGGCCTTCCTGGAGACGGCGCTGAATCCGCAGCTGATTGAGGCGGTGCGCGAGTATGTGGGGCCAGCCTTCCAGCTGACGGAGGCCAAAGGCTGGCAGTCCAATCCGACCAAGCGCGACTTCCACGGGTGGCACGGCGACGCCTGGTACGACCAGAAGCGCGTCGCCGGCTCCCCGCGCGAGGTCAAGCTCGGAGTCTACCTCACCGACGTCCAAAGCGGATCGTTCAAGTATATCAAGGGCAGCCAGGGCCGTCAGGCGCCGCGA
>DATKHW010000576.1:0-2549 GCA_035546275.1 Gemmataceae bacterium | reverse complement strand
ACCCCCGCCGCCCTCCCGGCGACCATAGGGGGCGTGTTCCCGTTCCACGGAGGGTGAAGCGATGTTCGGCGCATGGCTGGCGAGTACATTACTGATCCTGGCGACGGGGAATTGCCGATGGCATGACGGATCACCTTGGCTGATTGACGCAGCCGAAGACGACGTGGTGATGATGCTGGGCCAGCCTACAGATACCTTGACGACCTCGCATGGCGGCACGTCATGGTATTACAGCCAGACCGATTGGCTCGGCGGACGGCGACTGCGCGAAATCCGCTTCTGGCATGGGATCGCTGATAAGGATCGGGCGAGATACCAGCCGTTCGCTGAAACGCCGCCCTGGTTAGAGGCGGTCCGTAGCATCATCGCACCTGATGGGACATGACCGCGGCCTGGCGACGAACGCCCGGCCTTTCTTTGAACCTATTGCGATTATAGCCGTCTTCTTTGGACGCGAGTTGCACGGAAACCGGAACGGTTTTCGTGCAGCCGTCGGTTGTCGTTCCAGACCGGGACAGCGGCATTTTTGCATCAGCCCGGCGAATTTTGCATCAAAAGCGATTTAAGCATCAAAGCCGCGGACAGCATCGCCCCCACCAGGCCGCCGCCGAACAGGCAGCCGCTCCTTGCGGAACGCGAAACCTTCTCGCCGCAACGTGGGCATTGGTACGCCATGCGCTGTCTCCTGATTCGGTTTTGGTGGGGCCGTCGGCGGCACGGGAGATTACTGTAACGAGCGGCGCCGCGGTCCGTCCATAATCTTTTGCCAAAAAAGGAAGTCAGACGCCGCCGTCGCGGCAATAATGCGGTAGGAAGGGAACGAGGAACCCTCATGCCGAACCATCCGCTGGGTGCTGTCCTGAACCGCCTGCGCACCGTCCTCGATCCGGCGGAAGCGCAGACGACCGACCGCCAATTGCTCCAGGCTTTCGTCGCGCGCGAGGAAGAAGCCGCGTTTTCGGAGCTGGTAAGGCGGCATGGACCGATGATATGGGGCGTGTGCCGGCGCATCCTGGGCGACGCCCACGCCGCGGAGGACGCGATCCAGGCGACGTTCCTGGTCTTGGTGCGCCGAGCGCGGTCGGTTCCGTGGCGCGAATCGCTGGGCGGCTGGCTGCACGGTACGGCCCGGCGGGTGGCGCTGCGGGCTAGGCGAGCGGCCGGCGTAAGCCGGCTGATTCCGGCGCAATCCGCCGGCATAAGCCGGCCCCTCGCCGGCGCCGATCCGTCGGAGGAGGCGGCGTCCCGCGAGCTGCGCCGCGTGCTGGACCAGGAACTGCAAGGGCTGCCCGCCAAGTACCGCGCGCCGCTCGTCTTGTGCGACCTGGAAGGCAAAACGCACGAACAGGCGGCGCGCGAGCTGGGTTGGCCGAAAGGCTTGATCGCCAAGCGGTTGAGCGGCGGCCGCGAACGGCTGCGTGCGCGACTGCTGCGTCGCGGCGTGGTCCCGGCGGCCGGGGCGGCGGCGCTGTTCACCGTGAACGAAGTCACAGCGGCCCCGTCGACGGCGCTGGCCGCGGCCGCAATACTGGCGTCGCTCGGCGGCGCTACGACGAAGGCGACCGCCCTGGCGAAAGGGGTGATGCAAACCATGTGGCTCACAAAGGCCAAGACCACCGCCGTGCTGATTCTGGCGCTGACCGTGATGGGGGCGACGGCCGGGTTTGGGGCGTATCGAGCGTGGGCGCGGGCGGCTGCGCCGGCGCTGGCGGCGAGCCCGGCCGCTCCGGCTGCCGAGGACAAGGAGGCGATGCCGATCGACATGGCCGTCGTCTACCATGTCGGCCCGGCGCAGGGGCACTACCAGACCGCAGACACGCCCGAGGGGGCGGCGCTCGTGGCCGACCGGCCGGAGGGCCTCGATGACAATCTCCAGCTGTACTTTGCTGCGTTTGAGAAGGGCACTTTGCGGAGCCGCCCCGTGCCGCCCGTCGGGCCGAACCTGGCGATCCTGGCCGTCGGGCCGGTGCTCCATTCCGGGGAGGCGCCCCGGTCCGGGGACGAAGCCGCTGCGGTGTCCCTGAAGCGTCACGGCGAAGAACTGCACTTGGAAATGGCCTACGCCGAAGGGCGGATCGCGGGCAAGGCCGTTCCGTGGCGGCCGCTGGTGCAGGTCCCCGTCGATCTAGCCCCGGGGTCCTACCGCCTGACGGTGACGTGGCAAGCCCGGAAATCCTTGCCCGACGGGGAGGCCTTGAGGGACGTTGCTCCCAACCGGTTCCGCGGCTCCGTCGTCGTGGCCGAGGACCGCCAGCAGTCGAAGCCGGTGCGCGTCAACGGCGCCGAGTTCCGAGCCTTCGTGCAAGCCCGGATCGATGCGCCGGCCGTCGGCGACGAGCGGCCGGTCGATCTCGGGCTGCGCGTCGCCGACGTCTCGGACAAGCCGCTGATTTTCCCCCGATACCCAGGGCTGAAGTTGACGACGGCCGACGGCAAGGATGTACCCGGGGCGGGCATCACCCCACTTTGGATTGCGGATCCGGAAACCATCGTCGACGCCGGCAAAAGCAAGGACCTGACGCCGCTCTATGGTTCCTTGCGGTGGACGG
>DATKHW010000575.1:0-8133 GCA_035546275.1 Gemmataceae bacterium | reverse complement strand
TTTCGGAAGTCATAAAGGATCTCGCTTGGTTACGCCTGGAGCCATTGCTCGAACGCCCGCACCCCCTCCTCATAGGCGGCGCGCCAAACGAGGTTCGGCGCCACGGGATTGCGGAACTTGACCAGCAAAGCCACAGCGTCGGCAGTCGTGAAAGGCGCGGCGATTCCTTTTTGCCGTCGCAAATGGGTTTCCAGCGCAGCCAACGCGGTTGCTGCTGCGCCCAGCGCGGGACCTTCAAAGGACTGCAGCCGTTCCAACGGCCGATTCAGTACGGTAGCCAGAATTTCGCACATCAAGTCGCTGCGCGCGATGCCGCCGGAAACGCTGACGCGCGTGATCTTCTGGCCGGCCGCCTCATGCTCCTTGATACCGCGGGCGATCAGGTACGCCAGCGCTTCCAGCGACGCTCGAAAGCGGCGGCCCGGTTCCGTCGGCTCCGACGGCCGCCAGGCGAAGCGCGGCGCGTGGACGCCGAGCGACGGTTCCGGCGATGCGAACGGCAGCACTGTCGTCCCCGCCGCACTGGGCGGACAGGCGCGGGCGTCTCGCTCCAGCTGCTCCCAGTCGGGCTGCTCGCCGACGACCCGATCCAGGAATTGAGCGCCATTGTTGTAGCAGCGCATCCACAAATACGGACCCCAGTTCAGGCGCATGGCGTCGAGAGTGCCGGACGCCGGCAAGTCGGCCGACGATGAGTTGACCACGGCTGAATTGCCGAGGATCACGGCGACCTGCCCGGCATCCACCGCGCCGCCGCCGGCCAACCCGGCCTGCTGGTCGTCGGAAGTGGGGAAGATCAGCGGCCGATGTTCGGAATCAACGCCGGCCTCCAAGGCCAGCGACGCCGCCAACGGCCCAATCAGCTCGGTTCCCTCCACGATGCGCGGCAGCTGCTTCCAGGCGAGATCGCGATGCTCCGGACTGGCCAGGGCGTCGAGCATTTCGCGCCGCCATTGCCGCGTTCGCAGGTCCATGACGCCGGTGGAGGCGGCGGCGGAGATGCTGCACACGTCGAAATTGCCGGTCAGGAAACCGGCCGCGAGGGCGCCGTGCGGCAGGATGCGGTCGGTGCGGCGCCAGTCGGCGGCGGCCAGGTGCTCTTCGTCCTTGACCAGATGGCTGAGCGAGTAGCGCACGGCCCACGGGCCGCCGATGAGCTGACGCACGCGCTCGGGACCGCCGAGACGTTCCAGGCCGCGGGCATGGTAACTGGCGAGGCTGTGGTCGTTCCAGCAGATGGCCCGCCGCACCTGGACGCGATCGCAGTCGATACGGCCGGAGGTGTGGTGCGTGGCGGAAATGCCGCCAGCGACCCAGTGCGACAACGCGCCCAGCTCGCGCAACCTCGCCGCCAGGGCGCGGGTGCTGGCGCGGGCTTGCCCTTCCAGCTGCATCAGGTTCAGCTCGGAGACGCCGCCGGCCGTCCACAGATCGGTCGGCAGACGGACCTCGGCGATGGTCCGGCCGTCGAGGTCGAAGGCGAGGCATTTGACCGCGCCGGTGCTGAAATCCCAGCCGGCGACCACGCTGTCGGGGGCGACGCAACGGAGAGGTTCGGCCACTTGATTGCTCCCCATAGTCGCAATAACTGCCGCACGGCTTGACCCCTGTTCAGATATATCCGACCGACCGCCGTTCCGCCATGCGCCCGGCCTCATACAATCATGCAGGACAGCCGCTCGTCTCGACCACCGCGGCGATCTATTTTCCCCCTCGAAAGGAGCCGACATGAAGGCCCAGGACGCCATCCGCACCACGCTGACGTTTACTAAAAACATGGCGAACATGTACCTGCAGGATCTGTCGGACGCCGATCTGCTGGTTCGGCCGGTTCCCAATGCGAACCATATCGCCTGGCAGCTGGGCCATCTCATCATGGCCGAGAGCGGCATGTCCAGCGTCTTCCTTCCCGGCGTGGCGTACCCCGCGCTGCCGGCCGGATTCGCCGAACAGCACAACAAAGACGCCCACCTCAAAGACACGGGCTTTGCGACCAAGGCCGTTTACCTCGATCTGTTCAACAAGGTGCGGCAAGCGACCATCGAAGCCGCCGATGAATTGTCGGAAGCCGATCTGGACAAGCCGACCAGCGGCCGGGTGGCGCAAATCGCGCCCACCGTTGGAGCGCTCCTGCTGCTCAACGGCAACCATGTGATGATGCACGCCGGCCAGTGGAGCGTGGTCCGGCGGAAGCTCGGCAAGCCGGTGCTGTTATAATAAGGAGGGCGAGCGGCGGGCTGGCGCCGCGCCGCTCGCCTTTCCATTTGTACCATCAAACCCGAATGGGGGGTCTGGCGAAGTTGGGAAATCGCCAATGAACGGGAAACATGGGTCGAGCTTTCGCGGCCGAATTTATATGCTGATCCGAAGAGGCCACGGAGCGTCGGTCCTCGCGGAAACGAAGGGATTCGCCGGATAGGCCCTTCGGAGTTTCCCATGCGCGAGACCGCGTCCGCGAGCGGGGTCGGCTTGCCGCGCTGGATCATCGTCGCGGGAAGCGCGGCGATCCTCCTGCACTTCACCGCGGTCGTCGTCCCCATCCTCGACGCACAAAGCGGCCCCTGGCCGACGCCGAACGGCCCTTCGCTGGACGACCCGCCGGCTTTCGCCCACGCCGCCGCCGGCCTCGCCGAATGGCACGCCAGCTACCTGCGGACTTCCAACGACTGCCACTTCATCTTCAATCGGCCCGGCCGAGCGCCGGGTGTGCGCGTGGAGGTGCGTCTCCGCGACGCAGACGGGCGGATGATGCGGAACGTCGATTTGCCGGAGCCTCAAGCCAACCCCTGGCTCCGGCATCGCGAGGAGCTGCTGGTCCGTCAGCTCGCGCCGGACCTTCCCGTGCCGCCGCCGGGCATGGACATGCTGCCGCCGCCGGGCAAGGCCGGCCCCACAACGACGGTATGGCTCACGCGCGACGACGTCATCCCCGGCTGGACGGCGCCGGACGACGCCGACGTGCAGTTCTGGATGGCGACGATCCCCCAGCACCTCGTTCCGCGCAACCGGGAAGTAATGCGGCCGTCGGAATGGGCCGTCCTTTTGGCTCGCTCCTACAGCCGGCGCCTTTGCCGGGAAACCGGCGCCGCCCGAGCCGAGGTAGTGCGCATCACGCGCGAGCCGATGCCTCCCCTCGTTCTCTTCGGGAACATGCCGCCGCCCGATGCCTTCGTGGAACGGTCCGCCAGCTTCGGGGAGGTGACGCCGTGAACTCCGCCGCTTCCAAATCCGCGCCGCCAACCCCGCCGACGGGGCCGTTCGCCGCCTGGACTCGATTCTGGTTCGCACCGGCCGACCCCATCGCCCTCGGCGCCCTGCGCGTCCTGGGCGGTCTGCTGTTTCTGTTCTGGCTGCTGCCGTTCGCCGGCCGCCTGGATGCGCTCTTCGGCCTGAACGGTTGGTTCGATGCACGGGCTTACCACCAAGCGTCGCATCTGCAGGGCGTGCCGCCGCACATGTTCAGCTGGTCGATCCTGTACCTGTGCGGGACCAGCTCCGTCGCCTTGACGGCCGTGTACTGGCTGTCTATGGCCATGCTGATCCTGTTCACGCTGGGCCTGTGGACGCGCGTGACAGGTTTGCTTACTTACGTCATCGTGGTGTCGTTCACGGCCAACCCGGCCGTCAGCTACGACGCCGACGCGCTGCTGGTGATGCTGGCGTTTTACCTGATGCTGGGGCATCTGTTCCTGGGGCTGCGGCGGCCTGGGCAACCGTGGGCGGAGCGAATTCTTGGCCCAAAAGAGACCTGGCTTTTCGATCGGCGGGGAGATGCCGACTCCGCTCCAGCGCCGAGCCTTTCGGCCAACTTGGCGGTGCGGTTGCTTCAGGTGCATTTCGCCATCGCCATGCTGGCCGGCGGCCTGCTCAAGCTGCAAGGGCCCGAATGGTGGTCCGGCGTGGCGCCGTGGTTCTATCTCCATCCGCCGCTGCAAGCGTCGGAAGAACAGATGCAAAGCATCTTGGCTTACGCTGAAACCTACCGCGGCATCCTGAGCCTGATCGCTTATGCCGCGACGGCGTGGCAAATCGCCTTTCCGGCGTTCGCCTGGCGGCGGCGCTGGCGGCCGTTGCTGCTTGGCGGGGCCGCGCTGGCCTGGCTGACGGACGCCTGTTTCTTTGGCTTGCCGCTGCTGGGGCCGATCATGGTCATGGGCTGCCTTAGTTATCTGGTGCCGGAGGAATGGCGGCGGCTGGCGACGCTGCTGGGCCGACTGCCGGGCCTGCGGCGCTTGCAGCATCGGGAGGCGGCCGCGCCGCCGGCGCGCGGCCGAGAGGCGAGGAACGGGACAGAATCCGCGGCCATGACCGGAGGGCAGGTCCGATGAACACCAGGCGGCTGGTCACAATCGCTGCGGCGGCGGTCGTCGTATTCACCGGCGTCCATTGCGCTCCGGTCGATCCGCCCGGTTCGGAAGAGCCGCCGCCCTTGGCGCCCGCGCCCCCTGCTGTGTCGGACACGCTGCCGTTCCCGGCGCCCGGCCCGGCTTCGGCCGACCCCTTGCAGACACGCATCGACGCGGCAGTCCGTCAGGTGAAGCAGCGCGACCTGCTCACGACCAACGGTTTCTGGACCGTCTTCCATGGCATTCTGGGTCTGGGGCCGTCGGTGGAATTGCTCGACCCGTTCACCGGCAAGCGCTGCAACGCCCTCGATTACATCGCCGACGCCCGCACGCCGCCGATCCGCGGTCTGCGCTTCCTGCCGACGCCGGACGGCCTCGACGTGGAGACGCAGGCCGGTTCCTTCGTCGGCCAGGGGCACCAGGACCAGTTCGTCGCCGAGATGGTCGAGTGGAACGTCTCGCCCGACCGCGTTTTCATGGTCAACGGCAAGCGGCACACGTTCCAGGAATTCATCAACGAAAGCCGGGCCCGGGCCAGCGTCAAGGAGAAACAGGAGCTGGATTGGGCGGTCGTCATCATCGGCCAATCGTTCCCGACCGACGCCGAATGGACCAACCGGCAAGGCGACAAGCTGCACCTGGCGGACCTGCTGAAAAAGGAGCTGGGCGAGCCGCTGGACATGGCGGCGTGCGGCGGCACGCACCGGCTCTACGGCATGACCTGGGTCTATCACAAGCATCTCAGCGAAGGCGGCAAGGCGGACGGCGTGTGGAAGGAGGTTGCGGACAAGATCACGGAATACAAGCGGAAGGCCCAGCAGATGCAAAACGTGGACGCTTCCTTTTCCACGAACTTCTTCCGTGCTCCCGGCAATGCGCCCGAAATTCAGCTGCGCATCAACACCACCGGCCACATATTGGAGTGGTTGTCTCTGGCGGGGACCGACGAGGAGCTGCGGCAGCCGTGGATGCGCGACGCGGCCAACACGCTGGCGATGATGATCCTGGACAACGAGAACATCGCGCTGGAGGGTGGCAGCGTTTATCACGCCGTACATGGTCTGCTGCTGTACCGCTTCCGTGTCTTCGGCGCCGACGGCCTCGGCCCGATGACACCGGACCTGCCGCCGTGGCCGGAGCAGAAGGGGAAGGCGGGCTGATTGCGGATTTATGTTGATGTAAATCGCATGAACAGGCCGGCGTTGCGACGCTATGATTCCCTTTGTCGCCCCGCCGAGCCGTTGTCTCCTGACAAGCTCATCGCCGTATTGACCAGCGCGGTGTGCGAGAACGCCTGGGGGAAATTGCCCACCAGCCGCTTAGCCGCCGGATCGTATTGCTCGGAAAGCAGCCCCACGTCATTGCACAGGCTCAGCAGCCGCTCGAAAGTGCGGCGGGCGTCGTCCTGGCGTCCCAGGAGATGGTAATTGTCCGCCAACCAGAACGTGCAGGCCAGGAACGCGCCTTCGCCGGGCGGCAGGCCGTCGGTCTCCGTGCGCGTGTCGTAGCGCTGGACGAATCCGTCTCGCATCAGCCCTTTTTCAATTGCTTCCACCGTGCCACGGACGCGCGGGTCGGACGGCGGCAGAAAACCTACCAGAGGAATCATCAGGAGGCTAGCGTCCAATTCTTTGGCGCCAAACGTTTGCACGAAGCTGCCGAGATCGCGATTGAAACCTTTTTCGCACACGGTTTGATGGATTTCATCACGAGTCTTCCGCCAGCGATCCACCGGCCCCGCCAGGCCAAACGTCTCGACGGCCTTGATCGCCCGGTCCAGCGCGACCCACGCCATGACCTTGGAATGCGTGAAATGCTTCCGTCCGCCGCGAACCTCCCAGATTCCTTCGTCGGGTTCCTTCCAGGCACGGGCGACGAAGTTGGTCAACGCCGACCCCACCGCCCAGCCTGACTTTTCCGGCTCCAGACCGTGCCGCCGGGCCTGAAACATGGCGTCTAGCACCTCGCCATAGACGTCGAGCTGAAACTGCTTCGACGCCGCATTGCCGATGCGCACCGGCGAGGACTTCTCGTAACCGAGCAGCCAGTCGAGTTCCAATTCCGGCAAGCGGCGCTCGCCGGCCAGGCCGTACATGATATTGGTCGCGGCCGGATCGCCGGCCACGGCTCGGTGCAACCAGCCGCGCCACGCCCGCGCCTCTTCCACGTAACCGGCGCTGAGAAGGGCCAGCAGCGTGAAGGTGGCGTCGCGCAGCCAGCAGATGCGATAATCCCAGTTGCGCACGCCGCCGATCTTCTCCGGCAGCGACGTGGTCGCGGCCGCCGTAATGCCGCCGGTCGGATGGTACGTCAGCGCTTTCAGCGTGATAAGCGAGCGCGAAACGGCTTCGCGCCACGGCCCCTGATATTGACAACGCCCGGACCACTTTCGCCACCAGCGGTCCGTTTCCTCCACCGATTTTTCGCAATGCACGGGTTCGGGCGGCGGATGGTGCGACAGGCCCCAGCTCAGCGTGAACGCCTGGCGCTGGCCCGCAGCCACCGTGAAATCCGCCGTGGTTTTGAAGTTCTTGTTGACGAGTGGGACGGGCGAGCAAAATACCAATCGATCCGGCCCGGCGACGGCCGACAGTCCGCCGTTGCGCCGCTGCACCCATGGCACGATGGAGCCGTAGTCGAATCGGATGACCAGCTCGACGTGCATGGCCGTGTGGCCGCGCCGTCCCTCGACGATGCGAAGAAGGTGCGGCGTGGTTTCCCGCACGGGCATGCAGTCGATCACGACGGCCGTTCCCTCGGCCGTATCAAACTCCGTTTCCAGGACGAGCGTGCCTTCGCGATAGCGACGGCGGACGGCGCGGACTTCGCCGCTGGGCCGGATCAGCCAGCGCCCGTTATCCGCTGTGCCGAGAAGGGCGGCGAAACAGGCCCCGCTGTCAAAGCGCGGCAGACAGAGCCAGTCGATGGAGCCGTCGCGGCCCACGAGGGCAGCCGTGTGCAGATCCCCGATCAGGGCGTAATCTTCGATGCGCGACGGCATGTTCACGACCTTTCCGCGAAGCGGCTGACGTGGCGCCCGTCGCCGGCGGCCCTCTGGCCCTGCTCCATCAGTCGCTTGAAAGCAAGCAGACTGTCCTCGACTTGGCGCTTGGCGTCGTCGCCGAATATCCAGGCCAGTGCGGCGCCCGCGCGTCCCGCCGGCGGATTGTATTTCATCTCGACCACAACTTCGGTCGCTTGGCCGCCTGAGGCTCGGCGGAAATGGACCGAGCCCGCAGTGTCCACGTGCGAGCCAGGCAGCGAGCGCCAGGCGATCAGCTCGCCTTCCTTGTCGTTGATGATCTCCGCCTCCCAGCTGATGCAGGCGCCCAGCGGGGTTTCGGTCGTCCAGCGGGATCGATTGCCGTCCACCTTGACCGAGCGCAAATGCCGCATAAAACGCGGCATGTTCTCGAAGTTGCGCCAGTAGAGGTAAAGGTCGCTTGGCTGCCGGTTGACCTCGATTGAGGCCTCCACTCGCATTCCCGCGCCGGCTGGGACGCCGGTGGCCGGACCGCGACCGGCCGTGCTCAGGCCCAGCGCGCTGTAGCATCCGCAGTGGCCGGTGGCGCCGCGGTAAAGCAGCGCGCCGCCGAACGCCGCAAGGGCCAAGCCGCGCAGGTCGCGGCGCAGCAGCCCATAAGCCGCCAGCAAGCCTCCGCCGAGCGCCGACGCCCAGCGCTCCCCTTGACCGACGTTGATCCACGGACGCCCCGCCTCGGCGCCGGAATCATGCACCCGCCGCGTCGGCGCCTGCATTGTCGTATTTGTCATGATACATCCTCCT
>DATKHW010000574.1:0-5930 GCA_035546275.1 Gemmataceae bacterium | reverse complement strand
GCTTTCGTTCGCCCTATGGGATGCGCCGCCGGACAAGGAGCTTCTCGACGCCGCGGCCGCCGGCAAGCTGGCCACGCGGGAGCAGGTGCGGCAGCAGGCCGAACGGATGCTTCCCAACCTGCGGACGCACGCCAAGCTGCGCGACTTCTTCCACCTCTGGCTGCGGCTCGACCCGGCGCCCGATGTATCCAAGGACATGCAGCGCTTCCCCGGCTTCGACCCCGCCGTCGTCGCCGATCTGCGGACCTCGCTGGATCTGTCGCTGGAGGACGCGGCCTGGACCGGCGATTCGGATTACCGCAAGCTGCTGCTGGCGGACGATCTCTACCTCAACGGACGGCTAGCGAAGTTTTACGGCGCCGACCTGCCGCTGGGCGGAGCCGACGCCGACTTCCAGAAGGTGAAGCTCGACCCAGGCAAGCGGGCCGGCGTGCTGACGCATCCGTACCTGCTGGCCGCCTTCGCCCACACGACGGCGACGTCTCCGATCCACCGAGGCGTACTTGTCGCGAGGGGGGTTCTGGGCGTGACGTTGCAGCCGCCGCCGGAGGCGTTCACGCCGCTGCCGGAGAGCCTGCACCCCGACTTCACGACGCGGGAGCGCGTGGTCCTGCAAACGAAGGGCGAGTCGTGCCAGTCCTGCCACGGCGTCATCAACCCGCTGGGCTTCACGCTGGAGCATTTCGACGCCGTTGGCCGTTACCGCGACCAGGACAACGGCAAGCCGATCGACGCGACCGGGAGCTACAAGACGCGCGGCGGCGAGACGGTGAAGTTCGACGGGGCAACGTCGCTGGCAGAGTACCTGGCCGGCAGCGAGGAGGTGCAGACGGCGTTCGTGGAGCAGCTGTTCCGCCACCTGGCCAAGCAGCCAGTGCAGGCGTACGGGTCGCGGCAGTCGGCGGAGCTGCGGGAGGCATTCGCCAAGAATGGATTCAGCATCAAGAAGCTACTGGTGGAGGAAGCGACGGCGGCGGCGCTGACGGGGAGAGGAGCGAAGGCGCAAGCGGAAGTGAAAGGGCCGCCGGGCGGTTAAAGCGAATGGACTGTAGAGTTCCCCACGGCGGCAGGGTATGATTGGGTCGCTGATCGGAGCATTGCAACGCATCGTGAGACAGGAGGTGAGGCGTGGATAAGATGACGCGCCGGACCGCGTTAACACGGCTTTCCGTTTCAGGGGTTGCTGCGGCGTTGGGTGCGGTCGGCCAAAGGGCGGACGCCGGAGGGCAGGGCGGCGATGTAATCGAGCGGTTTGTCGTTGGGCCTTTTCAACTCGCGGAGTGGTTTAGGCCTGATGCGGCCAAAGGCCTCCTGGAGGAATACGCCGTCGCCAACGTCCCCGACATCAAGGATTTCAACACGGCTCTGAATGCGAGCCCACTGTTCCTCATTTGCAGCAGGGACGTAACCAACCCCAAGACGCCGCTGTTCCCCGAGAAGAATCATGATCCGCTACTGGCGATAGCAGGAACGCCCATATGGAGCTGGACCGAGAAGGACGCAAGTTTCACCATCCGGGTCAAGAAAATGGATGTCGCGTGCGACACCATACGAAATGGGGAATCGCCGCCTTGGCAGCGCGTTATTGCTTCCGTCGCGTTGCAGTTTATCGGGGAGAATGTCCTCATAAGGTCGAGTTGCACGTACAACGTGGTCGAGGAGATCGCATTCGAGGTCTCTGGCAAGCTGTTGAGTTGTAAGCGACCGTAGCTTCCTCGGCGGTCGCGGCCGGGGCTTCGAAGACTCGGCCCCGGGCAAACGGCGACGGCTGACCTTCCGCCGGGACAAGCCCGGCGGCTCGCCGTAGGATTGACATCGCCTGTGGGGGGGATCGACATGACCGGGACAAGAAGCCGACGAGAATTCATCCGCGACCTGGGCATCGGGGCGGCGTCGCTGCCGTTCCTGCTCAATCTGCCGAGCCTCGCCTTCGCCAACCAGCTGAAGCGGAAGCAGCGGCTGGTGATCCTGTTCAGCCCCAACGGCGTCATCCCGCCGGCGTTCTGGCCGGACGAGGCGGGCGACAAATTCACTCTCAAAGAAATCCTCACGCCGCTGGCGCCGTTCCAGGATCGCACCCTCGTCCTTCACGGCGTCTGCGACCGCGTACGCGGCGACGGCGACAACCACATGCGCGGCATGGGCTGTCTGCTCACCGGCACGGAGCTGTTCCCGGGCAACATCCAGGGCGGCTCCGATACCCCGGCCGGCTGGGCCAAGGGCATCTCCATCGACCAGGAGATCAAGAACCACCTGCAAAGCGACCCGGCGACCAAAACGCGCTTCGGCTCGCTGGAGTTCGGCGTCATGGTGCCGGAGCGGGCCGACACGTGGACGCGCATGGTCTATGCGGCCGGCAACAAGCCAATCGCGCCGATCGACGACCCGTATCAAATGTTCGGCAAGCTCTACGGCCACATCAAGGACCGCGAATCGCTGAAAAGCGTCCTCGACGACGTGCAGGGCGACCTCAAGAAAGTCGGCGCGTCGGTCAGCGCCGAGGACCGCCGTCTGCTGGACGAGCACGCCTCGTTCGTCCGCGAGATGGAGCAGGAGCTGAAAGCGACGCAAGACCAGGCGGCGGACCAGAAACCCCCGGACCTGGAAACCGGCGTCAAGCGCGAGAACGACAACATCCCGAAAATCAGCAAGATGCAGATCGACTTGATGGTAAACAGCTTTGTCGCCGACTTCGCGCGCACAGCGACGTTGCAGTTCACCAACTCGGTCGGCATGGCCCGAATGCACTGGCTCGGCGTGGACGAGGGGCACCACGAATTGTCGCACCTGCCGGACAGCGACGAGAAGGGCAAGGAAAAGCTCATCAAGATCAACAAGTGGTGGTGCGAGCAGATGGCCTACCTGGCCAAACGGTTGTCCGACACGCCGGAGCCGGGCGGCAACGGCAGCTTGCTCGACAACACGCTCATCATGTGGACCAACGAGCTGGGCAAGGGCAACAGTCACACGCTGGACGACATCCCGTTCGTACTGGTCGGCAACGGCCTCGATTTCAAGATGGGCCGGTCGCTCAAGTACGACCGCGTGGCCCACAACCGGCTGCTGATCTCGCTGGCTCACGGCATGGGCCATCCCATCGAGAAGTTCGGCGACCCCGCCTTCTGCGGACAGGGGCCGCTGACGGATCTCACATAAGTAAAGGAACCGCCAAGACGCCAAGAACGCCAAGAAGCATTTCAAATGTCTTCTTGGCGTTCTTGGCGTTCTTGGCGTCTTGGCGGTTCTAATTCATTTCTTCCGCTTATCGTCGAGATTCTTGTTCAAATCGGCCGGGTCAAAGTCCACCTTGGCCCCCTCCTTCGGCACGTCGATGTTCGCCGACCACAGGATGGCGTTCACCACCAGCCGGCGGAAGTTCTCGTCGCCCCAATTGTCGTGATAATGGCCGCCGGTGAAGCCGAACGATCGGCCGCCGTCGGGCCGATCGAACGCCCATGCCATGACCTCCTCCCGGCCGGGATGCTCCTTCGCCGCCGCCGTGCCGCGCGTAGAGTCCGGCGGCGTCGCCTTCAGGATCGGCGTCACGCCTTTCATGTCCGGGTTGAACCGGATGTTGTAGTACCATTCATCCTTGATCGGGAACGGCTTGACGCCGCGCGTGATCGGGTGGTCCGGCAGCGATTTGAAATCCGCCGTCCAGGTCGGGTTGATCGAGTAGCCGGTTTCATAGTAGCCGCCCAGCCAATTCAGCACGGGGTCGGCCGCAGCCTTGGGGTACTCGACGGCGTAGTGCAGGCAGCAGAAACCGACCTTGGCGTCGATCAGCTTCTGGATGGCGTCCTCATGATCCCGCGAGTTGATGGCGGGGTGGTGGTCGCCGCCGTCCATGTAAAGCACCACGGCCTTGGCGTCCTTGAAGGTGTCCGCCGGATTCTTGGGCCAGTCGTCGCGGGCCATCACCACGGCGACGCCGGGATTCTCTTCCAGCATCTTCTTCAGGATGGCGCACCCGGCGAAGAACTCGTGTTCGCGCGGGCCGTGGCTCTTGTGGCCGGCCACCAGCACGATTTTGCTCAGCGACGGGTCGGTCGGCTGTTTCTCCAGCGGCACCCCCGATTGGTCGTAGGGATCGACGTCGGAGGCAAGCGCTGCGACGGCCAACCCGGCGGCGGCCAAGGCAATAATTCTCCGTATCATGCGGTTCTCCCAGTGATTTTTGGCGGCGGCGGTTTCGGCAGCCGTGCTGGCATCATACAACGGCAAAGGGCCGAGAGCGAGTATCGGAGAGAAAGCGTCATGAGCGAGCCGCAAAGACAGGTTGCTGCCGCCGACCTGCTGGTCCGTCGCCTGGCGGAATACGGCGTAGGCCGCGTCTTCGGCTACCCCGGCGGCCAGCTCACGCCCATTTACGACGCGCTTTATCGGCAATCGGCGATCCGCCATATCCTGGCCCGGCACGAGCAGGCGGCGGCGTTCATGGCCGACGGCGCCGCCCGCGCCACGGGCAGGCCGGGCGTCTGCCTGGCGGTTTGCGGCCCCGGCGTTTTCAACGCCGCAACGCCGCTGTCGGCTGCTTTCACGGACTCCGTCCCGGTGCTGCTGATTAGCGGCCAAATCCCCACGGCCGGCCGCGGCCTCCGTTCCGGCTATTACCACGAGAACGACCAGCTTGCCGCCTGCGCCACGCTGACCAAGCACCGTGATCGGGCCGATTCGGTGGACGCGCTCATCCCGACGCTGGATCGCTGCTGGGCCAAACTGACGTCCGGTCGAGCGGGGCCTGTCCTGCTGGAGGTCCCGCTGAACGTGCTGCGGGCCGAGACGCCGGCGGAACCGTGGCCGGTCCTGCCTGCTCCGCCGACGCCAGCCGCGCCGGCCCCACGGGATGTGGAAGCGCTGGCGCGGCTGGTCGCAGGATGGCGTCGGCCGCTGATCCTGGCCGGCGGCGGCGTGGTCTCCGCCGGCGCGGAAGCGGCGCTGCGGCATGTCGCCGAACGGCTGGGGGCGCCGGTCTTTCACACCGCGATGGGTAAATGCGTCCTGCCGGCGGACCACCCGTTGGCGCAGCGAATGCCGTGGCGCCGGGCCACAGCCGATGTGAGCGGTATGAACGAGTTTTTCTCCCCGCTCTTCGCCGAGGCGGACGGCTTGCTCGCGGTTGGCTGCCGCTTCTCGCAGCTCACGACCGGGAGCTGGGTGCTGCGCGTGCCGCCGTCGCTCGCGCAGATCGACGTGGACGCCGACGAAATCGGGCGGCATTACGCTGCGACGCAGGGAATCGTCGCCGACGCGCGGCTGGTGCTGCAAGCCCTGCTCGCGCTTCTGCCGGCGGAAAACCGTTTGCCCTGGGCAGCGCCGCGGACAGGCGGCGAGCCGTGGCGCTTGCCCGGCATGGACATAACCGGCCCGTTGCGCGGAGCGCTGCCGCCGGACGCTATCGTGGCTGCCGACGTGACGCGCCTCGCCTATGTCCTGATGGCGGAGTTTCCCGCGACGGCGCCGCGCACGTTCCTGCATCCAGCCGGCGCGGTGGCGATGGGTTACGCCCTGCCCGCCGCGCTCGGAGCGAAGGCGGCGTTTCCGGATCGGACCGTGGTCGCCGTAGTCGGCGACGGCGGTTTCCTGATGAGCGGCATGGAGCTGGCCACGGCCGTGCAGGAACGACTGCCGGTGATCGTGGTCCTCGTCAACGACAGCTGCCTCACGCTGATCCGTGCCACGCAGGAACGCCGCTACGGCGGCCGGTTCATCGGCGTCGATCTGCAAAATCCAGATTTTGGCGCGCTGGTACGGGCGTTTGGGGTCCGCTACACACATGCAGACAGCGATGACAGCTTGGAAATGGCTTTGCGGGAAGCGCGGGATGCGGATCGGGCGACGGTGGTGGAAGTGAGTCCAGCGGACGCGCAGAAATGAAAAAGCGAGCGGCCGGCTTAAGCCGGCCGCTCGCTTTTTCATTTCTGCGCGTC
>DATKHW010000573.1:0-14816 GCA_035546275.1 Gemmataceae bacterium | reverse complement strand
TTCCAGTTCGTCGGATCAAAGGCGAGCCAGCAGGCGTTCGAGGGCGGCGTCCCACTTTTCCGGCGAGTCATAGCGGCCCGCGGCGATCTCCTCGCGGACGCGCTCTACCAGATCCATGCGGATGCCGTCCGTTGATCGCGGTCGTACAGCGGGGGCGTCGGCTGGGGCGAGGGCCATCGTCCACCAAGTGCGTTTGCGCGAGAGGGGACCACGAAGACGTGAGGTCGGGTGCCAGTACATGCTTTTTCTCCCCTGCCGACGCGGAGCATGCGCGGCGGGCCGCGGCCGCGGCGGCAGGTAATCTTACCCTTCGAGATTTGAATGAATCAACCACAGTGCCGCTCAGATGGGATCATGCGGCGCCAACCTTGACGGGTTTCGTCGAGTTTAACGGCTCTCCGAGTTCGCCGTCCACATCAACGGACGAACCGGTCCAGCGTCATTCTAGCGGGCGACGAGTAGTGTTCAACTGCTCACTGCCGCCTTCTATTCTCAATATCGTCGAGAAGGCGGGCGGGAATGAGCGAAATCGTGCCGCCGTTTGGCACGGCGGTGCGGCGGAGAGGCCAGAAGGATGTATTGGACCGAACCATCGCGCCGCATGGCCCCTGGCGCGTGAGACGAGCAGGACAAAGGCGCCCGTGGCGCCGCCTGCCGCGGCTCCTTGGTCGCAATTCAGGCGGGGCGGCGCTTGACCATGCGGAGCATGTTGCCGCCGTCGCGCCGCTCGCAGCTCAATTCATCCATGAGGGATCGCATGAGGAACACGCCGCGGCCGCCGGGCCGCAGCTCGCCGGGGTCCATGTACGGCACGGCCGTGATGTCGAATGGCTGGCCCTGGTCGATGACGCGAATCTCGATGCAGTCGGGGCGAATGTAGCATTGAATCTGAACGACAGCGTCGGGTCGGTCCTGATGGGCGTGACGGATGACGTTATTGACCGCTTCATCGGCGGCGAGGACGATGGAATGGGTGGCGTGCTCGTCGAAGCGGGCGGCCAAGCAGGCCGA
This sequence comes from Gemmataceae bacterium, assembly GCA_035546275.1. GTDB lineage: Bacteria > Planctomycetota > Planctomycetia > Gemmatales > Gemmataceae > UBA4732. The sequence continues at coordinate 13,805 of DATKHW010000573.1, read as the reverse complement.
TTCCACGAAGCTTCGCGCCAGCGCCAACATGCGGAGGTCGCTGGCGATGGTCAAGCTCCACGGCGGGATCGACTCGGTCATCCCATCCCCTTCCCGCGCCTGGCGATCCGCCTCATTCATGGTGGTTGAATTATAAGCGTCGGCAAAAAAGCCAGCAAGTCAGATCGCGGCCTCGCCGCGGCGCAGCTCGTTGACGAAGAGGTGGGCGCGTCGCGTCGGTTCGGGGATGCGGTATCCGCCGCGACAGGCCAGCGTCAGCTCCACAGCGGCGTCGAGGTTCATGCGGTGGCCGACCGAGACGAAGACCGGCTTGACGCCGGTTTTGGTGCGAACGACCCGGCCGAGGACGGCGCCCTTGTCGGTCAGCGGCGAGCAGGCGCCGGCCTGCCGATCCGGTTCATCGAACTTGCCCACAAAGAGCGACTTGGCGCAGCCGAAACAGGGCCGGTCGAGCCATAAGCCGATGTGGCACGCCAGGCCGAGCCGGCGCGGATGCGCAAACCCCTGACCATCCAGCATCACGGCGTTAGGGGACGCCTTCACCTTGGCGAACGCCGCCAGCAGGGCAGGCGCCTCACGGAACGATAGCAAACCGGGGATGTAGGGGAAGTGACATTCGACGGACGCTCCACGCCGTTCCACTACGGTGAGATCGGGCAGGCGCAGCACCACTACGCCGGCGAAGATGGTCGGAGAGAATTTGTTGTACGAGACGTCCGCGCCGGCGATGAGGGTGCAGCGGGGCGGGGGACTATCAGCGACGACACGATCGGCCAGCCCGCGCTGGAGCGTAACCGCTTCCTTGGGCGATAGGTTCCAGGTATGCAGCCGGTGAATGCGCATTGGCTCGCCCGACCAGCCCACTGCGCAAGCAAAGGCATCTTCCTTCCTCGCGCTGCGAGCTGGTGCAGAATTACTTGCTGACCTTCGTCATCTCATGCGTCCCGGACTGGCCGCTGCCGTTGTCCCAAGTGAAGATCAGCTTGTCGTTGTCGATCTGGGCTGTCAGCTTGTTGCCGTCGCTCCAGGTGGCCTCCGGCTTGGCGGTGTATTTCTGCGTGCAGCTCAGCTTGCCGTCGGCGAAGGCCACGTCGGCGCCGCTCCAGGCGCCGACCAGCTTGCCCTTCTTGAGGAAGGAGCCGCCGGCCGCCCAGGCGCCTTTCACCATGCGAATCTCCAACACCTCGGTGTAACCGTCGTGGTCGCTTTTCCAGACGCCGATCAGGTCGGAGCCGTCGTTTGCCACGGCCTTGGCGCGGGCCATGTCGCGCGTGCCGGATTGGCCGTTGCCGTTGTCCCAGGTGAAGCTCAGCTTGTCGCCCTTGACGGTCGCGGTGAGCTTGGTGCTGTCCGACCAGGTCGGCTCCGGCTTCTTGATCCAATTTTGCGAGCATGTCAGCTTGCCGTCGGCGACCTTCACGTCGGCGCCCTTGAAGGAGCCGACCTCGGCTCCGTTCTGGTTGAAGACGCCGTTGACGGTGTAATCGTCCTTGTCCTTGGCGATGGTCCAGATTTCACGATAACCGTCGTGATCGACCTGCCAGCTGCCGACGAATGGGTCGGTATCGGCGGCGCGGGCGCAGGCAGCCATAACGGCGACGCCGAACATCGCAGCGACGACTCGGAGCATGGGTACTCCTCCAGAACAGGTGAATTGAGTTTGGTTATCCCCTGGATTCACAGACGGAGCAGCGGCGGAAAGCGACCGCACGATTTCCAGACGACGATGACGTCCCGGCGTCAATGCACTGGCGCCGATTGTCGAATCGCCTTACGGACCATATCCGCCGCTCGCGCCGCCTGGGCGGCCGACACGTCCAGATGGGTGCAAGCACGCAAGGTCTGCAGCCCGGCCACGTGAACCAGGACGCCCTGGCTTTTCAGCGCGGCCGCCACGTCGCGGGCCGTGCCAAGTTCGGGTTCCACCTCGAACCAGATCAGGTTCGTTTCCACCTCCGGCGGGTCGAGCCGCAGCCCCGGTGTATCGGCGATGGCTTTTGCCACGACCTGGGCGTTGCGGTGGTCCTCCGCCAGGCGGTCGATGTGATGATCCAGGGCGTACAGCGCGGCGGCGGCGAGAACGCCGGCCTGACGCATCCCGCCGCCGAACAGCTTGCGGACGCGCCGCGCGCGGCCGATGAATTCGCGCGACCCGGCCAATGCCGAACCGACGGGCGCGCCAAGTCCCTTGCTGAAGCAGACTGATACGCTGTCGCACAGTTCGCCCCAGAAGCGCGGCGGCGTCTTCGCGGCGACGACCGCATTCCACAACCGGGCGCCGTCCAAGTGGAGCATGAGGTTGTTTGCGTGCGTCCAGGCACTGATCGCCTGGACCTTTTCCAGCGGAAAGACCCGCCCGCCGCCGCGGTTGTGGGTGTTTTCCAGACAGACCAAGCGTGTGCGGACCAGGTGATCGTTGCCGGGACGGATCTTGTCGGAAAGCTGGCTCACGTCGAGAATGCCGTAATCCCCTTCGAAGGTACGGCACATGACGCCGCTGAGCGCGGCAGGTCCGCCGGCCTCGAAGTTGTAAATGTGACAGCCGGCGTCGCAGAGCAGCTCATCGCCGGGCTGCGTGTGGGTCTTGACGCCGATCTGGTTCGACATGGTCCCCGAAGGAACGAACAGCGCGGCCTCTTTGCCGAGCAGCGCCGCGACGCGCTCCTCCAGCCGGTTGACGGTCGGATCCTCATGAAACACATCGTCGCCGACCTCGGCGGCGTTCATGGCAGCCCGCATGGCCGGCGTCGGCTTGGTCACGGTGTCGCTGCGCAGGTCGATAATGGCTTCCGGCATGATGCTCCCCACAAGAGATTCACCGCGGAGAACGCCGAGAGCGCGGAGAAAAGACACAAAACAGGCACAATCGCCCGAATAATGCTCTTTTTGGTTTTCTTTTTTCTCCGCGCTCTCCGCGTTCTCCGCGGCGAGACTAATTACTGCTTTGTTTTCGTGCGGTTTTCCATGTACCATCGGCCGTCGATCTTGCGGAAGAAGACGGCGCGGTCGTCGTCGTCCTTGAGGTGGACCGAGGCGGCGTCGGCGTCTGCGGTCCATTCGCCGTCGCTGAAAAAGCGATGCAGCTGCTTGACCGCCGCCGGATCGAGGCGGGCTTGCACGTCCTTGACCAGCTCGCGGAAGTCGCCGCCGAACAACATCTTGACGCGGTCGTCAATGAACTGCGGATCGGCGAGCTGGGCGGCGAGGTAGTCGGATCGGCCGGACTCGGCGGCTTTGAGTACGGAACCCAGGCATTCCTTGGGCGTGCTCTGTGGATACATTTTGAGATCCACTTCTAGGCCGTAGCGGGTGCTCGGGGCTCCATCCGCAGCCCATAGGCCGGCCGCCCAGACAAGGGCCAGGAACAGGCCCGCGCCGACGCGCATATCCTCGCACCCCCTTCGAGTGACGTAACTGGGCGATTCACGATAGATATGCTTACCATGCCGATGAAGCGCCGGCAACTGCCTGTCGCGGTTGGACCGCCATCGGTCTTGTGCGTAGCTTACGAGGCAGCCAGAGAGAAGTTGGTCCACAAGAGGAAGGCGATGGACAGGACTGGCGCAAAAGGACTGGTCGTCGTCACCGGCGCATCCGGGGGCATCGGCTATGAGCTGGCGAAGCTGTTCGCGCGCGACGGCTGGCCGCTGCTTCTGGCAGCCCGCAGCGGGGACAAACTCACCACTTTCGCCTCAGAGCTGACCGCCGCCCATAACGTCCCCGTCGCCGTCTGCGCCGTGGACCTTGCAAAGCCGGACAGTCCGACGCAGCTGTGCGAGGCGGCGAAGCGGCAGGATCGGCCGATCGGCGTTCTCGTCAACAACGCCGGTTTCGGTCGGTACGGCCCTTTCGTCCGGGCCGATCTGGACGATGCTTTGCAGATTTTGCAGGTCAACATAGTCGCTTTGACGCAGCTGACGCGGCTGGTCTTGCCCGAGATGGTGCAGCGCAATGAAGGCCGCATCATGAACGTGGCCTCCACGGCGGCCTTTCAGGCGGGTCCGCTCATGGCCGTCTATTACGCTTCCAAGGCCTACGTCCTGCATTTCTCCGAGGCGCTGGACGCGGAACTGCGTAAAACGAAGGTGGGCGTCTCGGCCTTTTGTCCAGGGCCGACCGCCACGGGATTCGAGGCGCGGGCGGGGATGGGCGAGTCGAAGCTGTTCACCGGGCGTCACGTGATAAGCGCCGCCGCCGCCGCCGCGGTCGGCTACCGCGGACTGATGCAGGGCCAGCGCGTTGTGATACCCGGTTTGTGGAACAATCTGCTGGTGCAGTCCAATCGCATCTTCCCGCGCCGCTGGATCACGCGGGTGGTGCAATGGATGCAGCGCCGCCGGAAGGCCGAATAGCTCCATCGCCTCAGAGGGCATAGAAGACCCATGAAGTCCTATTCGCTGAGCCTATCGGTCGCCTTGCTGATCGGCGCCGGCGCAAGCCGCGCCGACAACGCCGAGCTGATCGTCCATCACGCCAAGGTCGTAACCGTGGACGACCAGTTCCGCATCGCGGAAGCCGTGGCCGTCAAGGACGGCCGCATCGTCGCCGTCGGCGGCAATGACGACGTGCTGAAGTGGAAGGGGCCGAACACCAAGGTCATCGACGCCGCCGGCCGCACCGTGCTGCCCGGCCTGTATGACAGCCATGTCCATCCGCTCGACGCCGCAACCAGCGAGCTGGACGCGCCGCTGCCTTATCTGCGGTCGCTTAAGGATGTCTTCGCCTACATCAAGCGGCGGGCCGCCGTCACGCCCAAGGGCGACTGGATCGTCGTCCGTTACGCCTTCCCCACGCGGCTGGATGAGGCGCGCTTTCCGACGCGGGCCGAGCTGGATGCGGCGGCGCCGGATCATCCCGTCCTCTACCACGCGGGGCCAGCCGGGGTCGTCAACAGCTTCGCCCTCAAAATATCCGGCATCACTAAGGACACAGTCAATCCGCCGGCCGGGACCGTCGGCAAGGATCCGGCGACCGGCGAGCCGAATGGCGTGCTGCGCAACGCATACCAGCTGCTCAAGGGCGTGCCGCGCGATTCGGCCCGCTATTCCGCCGACGTGAAGCGCGAAGCGCTGAAAAAGCTCTTTCATCTCTACAACGAGCAGGGCCTGACCAGCATCGCCGACCGCAATTCCGACCGGCCGACGCTCGATCTTTACCGCGCCCTGCGCGACCGCGGCGAGCTGACGGTGCGCGTCAACGTGGCCCGCGGCTTCGATCCGTCGGGAACGCGGGAGGAGGCGGCCCGACGATTCGACGAGTTGCCGGGCAAGGACGGTCTGGGCGGCCCCACCGGCGTCGGCGACGAATGGGTCCACGTCGGCCCGATCAAGCTGTTTCTGGACGGCGGCATGTTAAACGGCAGCGCGTACATGCGCGAGCCCTGGCCGAAGGGACCGACTTATGAGATCAATGAAGACGGCTATCGCGGCCTGCTGTTCATCGAGCCGGAGCAGCTGCGCATGGTGGTCGAGGAAGGGGCCAAGCGCCATTGGCAGATGACCGCCCACACGGCGGGCGAAGGAGCGATGGACAACTTGCTCGACGCCTATGAATTCGTGAACCGCGAAATCCCCATCAAGGACATGCGCTTCTGCATCACGCACGCCAACTTTCCGTCGCAGCGCAATCTGGAGCGCTGCAAGGCGCTAGGCGTCTGCGCCGACGTGCAGCCGGCCTGGTTTTGGAAGGACGGCGACACGCTGCAAAAGGTGCTGGGCGATAAGCGCATGCGCTGGTTCTCGCCGTACAAGACGTGGATGGAGTACACGACGATCGGCGGCGGCAGCGACCACATGGTGAAGCTGGATTCGATCGAAGCCACCAATCCGTGGAACCCGTGGCTGGCCATCTGGGTGACGCTGGAACGGCGGACGGAACGCGGCGGCGTCCTGACGCCGGAGGAACGGCTGACACGCGAACAGGCCATTCGCCTCTACACCATCAACAATGCGTATCTCAATCGGGAAGAAAACGACAAGGGCAGCTTGGAGCTCGGCAAGCTCGGCGACCTGATTGTCATCGACCGAGATATTCTGACCTGCCCGGTGCAGCAGGTGCGCGACGTGAAGGTGCTGTTCACTGTGGTCGGCGGCGGGGTGGTGTATGAACACAAGGAGTGAGCGAGCGCCGCGCCAGGCGGCTATGCATTCAGCCTTTCTTGTGCCCGATTTGACAACCGGGTCAGACCAACCCATGTTTCTAAAAGGAAACACGGCGCCGGCGCCGCGACCCCCACAGCGGCGCCGCCGTGTGCTTTTGCGTTCCAGCACCGACAGGCCGCTTCTTGGTTCGGCCGGCCGGGAGGACCACACCCGTAATGAACGGCCCCCGCCTCGCCTTGATCGCCGACGACCAACGTCTCGCCGGCGGCCTGCTGAGCCATTTGGAAAAAGCGCTCGGCCTCGTGCTGTGGCAATGCTCCTTCGAGGGCATCCGCCGCTATCCGCCGCCGGAGTCCGACGGCCTGTTCCTGCTGGCCTCGTCGTCGGCGGCCGACTCGGAACAGGTTCGGCGGCTTGTCCAGGAAATCTACCTGCAAAAACTGCCGATTGTCTGCTTGGTTGTGGAAACCGAAGCGGCCCGCGCCGGCCGCGATCTGTCCCGCCTCGACGCCTATATCGCCCGCCGGCTGCTCTGGTCGGCCGAGGCGACGCTCATCAGCCAGTTCGTCCATGACCGCGCCGCCCATATCCCACATGCCACGGCCATGGCAGAAGAGACGATCGACGAGGTCGTGCGGCGCCGGCTGCTAAGCCAGACGCCGTCTCTGATGCCGCTGGTGGAGCGCATTACCATCGCCGCTCAGCATGAGGTCACCGTGCTGCTCACCGGCGAGACGGGCACGGGAAAGACGTTCCTGGCCCGGCTGATGCACGAATGCTCGCCGCGACGGGCCCATCCGTTCCTTGTGGTGCCTTGCGGGGCGCAGCCGCCGAACCTGCTGGAAAGCGCGTTTTTCGGCCACGTGCGCGGCGCCTTTACGGGGGCCGATCGGCCCAAGGTCGGCAAGTTCGAGGCGGCCGGCGAGGGAACGATCCTGCTGGACGAAATCGACACGATTCCCTTGGAGCAGCAGGCCGGCCTGCTGCGTGTGATCGAATCCGGCGAGTTCGAGCCGGTCGGCGGCAACGAGGTCAAGCACTGCAAGGCCCGCATCATCGTGGCCAGCAACTGGGACCTGGAAGAAGCGGTGCAGCAGGGCAAATTCCGCCAGGACCTGTATTACCGCCTCAACGTGATGTCGTTCCACCTGCCGCCGCTTCGAGAGCGCGTGCAGGACATCGCACCTCTCCTTCGGAGCCTTACCGCCCGCTTCAACACCAAGTTCCACAAGGAGCTGTTCGATCTCAGCCCACGGGCGCTGGAGGCGCTGGAAAACTTCCCCTGGCCAGGCAACATCCGCCAGCTGGAAAACATTGTTCAGCAGGCGGTCCTGGTCAGCAGCGGCCCGGAGTTGCTCTGGGAGCATCTGCCCGATCAGTTGCGGCAATTTCAGCCTGCCGAGCGCGTCGTCGCTGTCCCGGTACCGGCGCGCGACACGCTGGTCCACAACCGCGAGGCATTGGAGCGCAACGTCATCCAGCGCGCCTTGGCCAAGAACGGCTACAGCCGTTCGCGCGCGGCCATGGCGCTGGGCATCAGCCGGGTGACGCTCTACAAGAAAATGAAGAAATATGGATTGATGCGCGGCCCGCTCGGCACAGAGGAGGCATGACGGCGCCAGCTGCGGCTTACGTCGCTACGTGAAATGCCTTCTCCACGTAATCCAGCATCATGGGCAGCGGCAGCAGCGTCATGGCGAGCCAGATGCAGACCGCGAAGCCCAGCGCGTGCGGCCACTGGAAGCGCAGCACCAGCCACAAGCCCGCGAACCACAGACCCAGGTGCAGCACATTGAACAGGCTGTTCCACAACAGCCAGTCCCAGTGAAACTGCTGCACCTGACCGGGATCGCCCTCGTCGATGGATCGGCCGCTCTTGTCGTAATAATGCAGGTTCTGGCCCGGCTCGCGCTTGAATTTGCCGTTGGCGTCGCGCTCCGGCTCGAAGACCGAGCGCGACCCGCCGTCTTCGATTATGATCTCCTCAGGCGCCTCCGTCAGCCGCACTGTTCCCAATCGGCCGTCCGGCTCGACGCTCATATAGTCGATGCGATTGCCGGCGGCTGTGACGCGTTTGAATTGCTTTTCCGCCGCCTTCTTCTCTTCCGGCGTGGCGTCCTTTTTTAGCGGCGTCACGACGGCCTTGACCTCGTCGTACTGCTTGAGCGTAGAAACGCTTACATTGTAAATGCAGCGACAATGGCCGCCGGTTTTGCAGTCCACTACCGCCCACAGGCCGTAGAAAACGGCCAGTGCGGCGCCGACCACGGGAGCGCGCCAGTAGAGTTCGGTGTTCGGCGTCTCGTAGAGCCAGCCCTGCATGACAAGCGCTCCGGCCCACAGCAGGCCGCCCAGCACTAGGGCCGTCACAAGCAGAATAACAATGGTAGCAAACATCGTTGTTATTGCTCTCTCCCTTCTCCCACGATTCGCAGGAGAGGGGGAAACAACCGTCTCACGCCTTGATGATGTCCCGCACCGTCCGGCCGCTCGGGATCATCGGCAGCACATGCTCCTGATACGGCACCATCACGTCGAGGACGAACGGCCCCTTGCTGTCGAGCATCTGCTCCAGGGCGCCGTCCACGTCGGACTTGGCGCTGATGCGGCGGGCGCCGCAGCGGAAGCCCTTGGCCAAGGCCACGAAATCCGGGTACGGCTCCTCGCCAGGGCCGGCCCCCAGGTAGGTGTGGGCGCGGTTGCCCTCGTGGAAGCGGTCCTCCCATTGGACCACCATGCCAAGATGCTGGTTGTTCAGCAGCAGCACCTTGATCGGCAGCTTTTCCGTGTAGCAGCAGGCCAGTTCCTGGACGTTCATCAGGAAGCTGCCGTCGCCGTCGATGTCCACGACGGTGTTGTGCGGATGAGCCGCCTGGGCGCCCATCGCCGACGGCAGGCCGAAGCCCATGGTGCCAAGGCCGCCGCTGGTCACCCACTTTCGCGGCCGATTAAAGTGGAAATACTGCGCCGCCCACATCTGGTGCTGGCCGACCCCGGTGGTGACGATCGTGTCGTCGAGCCGACGGCGGCCCTTGAGGATTTGCCAGAGCCGCTGAATGGCATGTTGCGGCAGGATGGCGTCGTTGCGGTCGGCGTAGCGCAGCGGCTCCGCCTCGCGCCACTGCTCGATGCGCTGCAGCCACTCCTTGAATTGCCCCGTCCGCGGGCCGAGCGACTCATCGGCGTCCAGCATCGCATTGAGGTCCTGCAAAGCGCGATTCACGTCGCCGTGGATCGGCAAATGGGCGGTCTTGTTCTTATTGATCTCCGACGGGTCGATGTCGATGTGGACGATCTTGCCGTGCTTGGCGAACTCGGACACCTTGCCGGTGACGCGGTCGTCGAAGCGGACGCCCAGCGCTAGCAGCAGATCGGCGTCGTTGACCGCGTAGTTGGAATAAACCGTGCCGTGCATGCCCAGCATTTGCAGGCAGAGGAAATGCTCGCTGGGGAAACCGCCGAGGCCGAGCAGCGTTAGCGCCACGGGGATGCCGGTCCGGTCCGCGAACGCCTGCAGCTGGGCCGCGGCGTTGCTGCAGATGATGCCGCCGCCGGCGTAGATGATCGGCCGTTCGCTCTTGCGCACCATTTCCAGCAGCTTTTGCAATTCCGGCTTGGCGGCTCGGCGGTCGGGGCGGTAGCCGGGCAGATTCATCGGCGGGTCCCAGTCGGACACGACGATTTCGCGCTGCTGCACGTCCTTGGGCACATCCACGATCACGGGGCCGGGACGGCCGCTGGCGGCGATGTGGAACGCCTCCTTGAAGACGCGCACGATGTCCTCGGTGCGCTGAATGAGATAATGGTGCTTGGTGACGGCTCGGCAAACCTCGACGATCGGCGTTTCCTGGAAGGCGTCGGTGCCGATGACGGCCGTGCCGACTTGGCCGGTTATAGCGACGATCGGGGCCGAATCGAGTTTGGCGTCGGCGAGGCAGGTGACGAAATTGGTGGCGCCGGGGCCGCTGGTGGCCAGGCAGACTCCCGCCTTGCCAGTGGTGCGCGCGTAACCCTCGGCCGCGAAGCCGCCGCCCTGCTCATGGCGCGGCAGGATGGTGCGTAGGCGGTCCTTGACGCGCGTGAGGGCCTGGTGAATGGGCATGGAGGCGCCGCCGGGATAAGCGAAAGCGACCTCGACGCCGTGCCGGAGCAAGCACTGCACCAGGATGTCAGCTCCGGAAAGCTTGGGCGGCGTGGTTTCGCTCATGGCGGATTCTCGCGCATTGGTTCCTTGCAGGACGAAAACTTCATTCTAAAGCGGAATTGGCCCACTTCCAACCGCTTCGCGGGGATTTCATGCGAGGGCGACCCGCGGCGTTCCGCCGTGGGAACCCTTGCCATATGTTCCTCGTCTTATGGTAGGATGGTTTACACCGAATGTGCACTCACAACGTCGGGGCCGCGGAGGTCAGGGATCATGTCAACGGTCGTGCAATCGACCTGCCCGGGATGCAAACAGGCGCTGCGCATCCCCTCAAACTGGCTCACGCAAGCGGTTCGCTGCAAGAAATGCGGCATGGTCCTGCAATCCAGAGCCGCGGCGTCGGCGTATGCGTCCCGGTCGGCGGCCATTCGCCCGGCCGTCTCCTCGCGCACGCCGCCGCCCCCGCGCGCCGTCCCTGCGCCGGCGGCGGCGACCACCGTCGTCGCTCAACCAGCCGCCGTCGCGCCGCCTGTGGCCGTCGTCGCCGCGCCGGCGCACAACTCCGGCTCGCCGTTCGACTTGCTTGACGCCGACGCGTCCAGCCCTGCGCGGCCGTCCCGCTATCGCCGGGCGCGTGGCAGTTGGTGGAAAGGGCCGCTCGTCGCGCTGAGCGTCCTGGTGGTGGCCAGCGTCGTCGGCTTCCTGTGCTGGCCGTATATCCGCGACGCCCTCAAGGAACCCGACCAAGCCTCGGTTCAGTCCAATCCGAACGGCGGCGACGCCCCGAATCCCAGTCCGACGGGACAGGCCAAACCAAACGAGCCGCCAAACGGGGACTTGGTCGTCGCGCCGGGATCGGCCCCATCGCCCGGCGACCCCCGGAAGCAGCAGTACCCGCGGCGGGCGCTGATTATCAGCGTCCACAACTACTTGTACGCCAACCCGGTCCACGCCGGCATGGCCGGCGCCAGCGCCCGCAACCTTACCACGTTCCAGGAAGCGCTGAACAAAGGGTTGTATATTCCGATGAACGAGATCGCCCAACTCAGCGACGCCGCCAAGGTGCAACCCCGCACGCCGCTGAAGCCGGTCATCCAGACGACCCTGACCAATTTCCTGGACTCGTCGCGCGACCAGGATTGCATCCTGGTGTTCTTCATCGGCCACGCCGTGGTGATCGGCGACGACACGTACCTGGCGCCCATCGAAGGCGAGCTGGACAACGCGGACACGCTGATCCCGCTGAAGTGGGTTTACGAGACGATGGCGGCTTGCAAAGCGCGGCAGAAGGTGCTGGTGATGGACGTCAACCGGCTCAATCCCGGCCACGGTTTGGAGCGGCCCAACGGCGGGCCGATGGACCCCAAGGAGGACGCAGCGTTCAGCAAACCGCCCGACGGCGTCGAGGTTTGGACGGCTTGCCTGGCCGGTCAGCAATCCTACGAATTGGACGACGCCCCGGAAGGCGCGTTCATCGATCGGATTTATACGGCGCTCTCCCCCGCCAAGAACGAGAGGGGCCTGGCGGGGATCATTCAGACGCCCAAGGACGTGATGCCGATCAAGCAGCTGGCCGATGTGGTCAATGCATCCCTTAAGGGAGAAGTTTCTCCGTATAAGCTGGAACAGCAGTCGCGGCTGTCCGGGTTCGAGAAGGACGCGGCCTATAACCCGGAACTGGCGAAGGTCCCGGCGCCCAACGCTCTGGACAGCCTGGCCGCGGCGCCGGCGTCCGCCGATCGGAAAGAAATCCAGAGCATTCTGGATGAAATCGGCGTGCCGCCCATCAACGCGTCGAACGAAGACAGCAGCATTCACCTGGAATCGCTGCCGCCGTTCGCCGCCGATAAGATGGCCGCCTACACCGCGGACGGCGACAAGACCGATCTCCGAATGGCTGTACTGAAGGCCCGCCAGGTTATCTGGGCGCTGAACACCGCCTCGCCGCCTGCCGCGATCAAGGACGGCGTCGTCGAGATCCAGAAGCAGCTCGCTGTGAACCTGTCCATTCTCAAAGACGGCTTCAAGAAACCGGGCGATGAAGCCAGCTTCAAGAAGATGCTGGAGAACGACGAGCGCAAGGTCGCCGACATGATGGAGAAATGCGACGAGGCTTTGATCAAGCTGAAGGCGGCCGGCGAGAAGCGCGACACGGAGACCAAGCGCTGGCAGGTCAATTACGATTTTGTCTTGGCCCGCTTGGAGGCGCAGTCGGCCTATCTGTGGGAGTATCAGTCGATGCTCGGTCAGCTGCGCAAACAGATGCCGGACCTGGCCCCCGGGCAAAACGGCTGGAAGCTGGCGGCCGTGGAAAAGCCGAAGGGCGACAGCCAGGGCAAAAACCTGGAGAAGGCCGCGCGAAAGCTCCTCGACCAGATCGCCAAGGACAATCCCGGAACGCCGTGGGAGGTCCTGGCCAAGCGCCAGAAACTGACCGCTCTCGGTTTGCAGTGGCAGGGGGCGAAAATCGAGTAGGCGTCGGCGGCATGGCGCGCTGCCGTCACCGTGCCGCCGCCGGTGTTCGCTGGCGGGCGCCGTGCCGGCTCAGGATAGCTCGCGCCTCCTCCGGCCGATCGGGCGCCTGCACGAGAACCACCGTCCTGCCTTCGTGTTCGACGGCCCGCGCATAAAAGCGAGCGTCGTCCTCGGACATTTCCAGCGCCGCGAACGTGCCGATAAGCGACCCGCCGGCCGCGCCCGCCGCCGCTCCGACGATGATCGAGGTCAGCAACCCGCCGCCCAGCACGACGCCAAAGCCAGGAATCGCCAACGTCGCCGCGACGGCCGCCAAGGCGCCCGCCGCCGCCCCGATGGCGCCGCCGGCGACCGTGCCGTCGGCCGCGTTCTTTTGCATGGCGAAGTCCGGCGTTCCCTCCGTTTCTCCCTGGCTGCGCGTGACCATGTCAATGCGATCGATCGGAAATCCTGCCTGATACAGATCCGCGATCGCTCCTTCCGCCTCGCGAACGTCGTCGAAAACTCCGGCCACAATGTTCTGTTTGCTGACCATGAGGCTGCCTCCCGCGGGAATGCGTGCGGCGATAGGCCGCAACAGCACGGCCGTGAACGATACTTCGCTGCGCGGAAGAGGTGTTGCAAAACCGGCGCCGGGGCACGATGGTCCTGCGGAACGATGGTATACGATTTGCACCGAATCCTCGGCGCGCACCCGCCGGAGGAACCGAGACATGGACACGACGCCGCACAAGCGCATCCTGCTGATCGACGACAATCCCGCGACCCGCGAAGCGACAAGCATGATCCTGGCCGCGACTGGCTATTGCGTCGCCCTGGCTGGCAACGGCGCCGATGCGCTGCTGCGGCTTCGGGAACACCGCCCCCCCGACCTCATTCTGCTCGACCTGGCCATGCCCGTCGTCGACGGCCGGCAATTCCGGCGCGAGCAGCAGAAAGATCCAGCACTGGCAGCGATCCCGATTGTGGTTTTTTCCGCCGCCGAGCAAGCGCCGGAGGAAGCCGCCGCGCTCGGGGCGTGCGGCTGCTTGGTCAAACCGGTCGATCCCAGCCGGCTGCTGCAAGTCGTGCGGGAATGCTGCGCG
>DATKHW010000572.1:0-11735 GCA_035546275.1 Gemmataceae bacterium | reverse complement strand
GTCGTCCAACCCGTCGAACAGCTGCTGCCCGGCGTCGCGCCATTCGTCCTTGAGGTCGGCATTCCGGGCTGGATCGAAGGCGAACAAACCACCGCCCTGGTCGAGCACCAAGAGCTGCCTGCGCACCTGCCAGCCGCCGAACCGGCGCAGCTCCAGCGGATCGCTCCGGCACACCAGTCCCAGCTGGCGCTGCCACACGACTCGGCCGGTCTGGTCGTTCACCGCTGTCGCCAAATTGATTTGTCGGAGCGGCCGCGTCGCCAGGACCAGCATCGTGCCGCCGTTGACGGGGTCCGGCTCCGCCTGACTGGCGTGCAACGGCGATCCCAGGTCCAGCGCCTTCCATCGCGACGCCGGCGTCATCCGCGGCCCCGCGGCGGCGTTCAGCTCCAGGAACAACCGCTGCAGCTTGCCGCCCGCCAGGACCCAAAAATCCTGGCCCTGAACGGAAACCACCTCGGCCCGGCCGCGGTCCTTCCTTGCGGCGTCGGCGGCGAGATCCACGTCGCCGAGCAACGCGGGGAACAGCAGTGGATCGTTCAGATTGCGTTCTTGACGGATATTGAAAAGCCCCAGAATTCCGGTGTCGCCGACCATCGCCAGCTGTTCGCCGTTTTGCAGCGGCGGGAACCACGTCCAGCCGGAAATCTCCGGCGGCGCCGGCGGCGGCGCGGGCGGCGCCTTCATCGGAGCCGCCGGCGCGTCGCGGTCGTCGCCGAACGGCAGGCGGTAGGCCTGCAGCCCCGTGCGGCCCAGACCGCGCGCTTCGCTGAGGATAAGCCAGTCGGCGTCGACGCCGGCGTCATCGCAGGCCGTGACGATCAGCGGCTCGCCGCGCAGCGACCCAGCCGGATGGTCGGTGTAATGGACGTGGGTGCATTTGTGATGTTCCGGATCGATTTCGTAGACGCAAAAAGCGTCGGCGGCGAAGTAGAGCAGGCCGGTCTGCGGATCGCGGACGCCGCCCACGGTGAGCGGCTGACCGAGCGGATAGACGCCGAGCAGCTTGCCGCGAAACAGCTCGATTTCATGAACGGCGCCGTCGTAGGAGGCCAGGTAAGCGTGGTCGCCGACGACAAGCGGCCGGCCGATGCACTCGGCGTCCATCCGGTAGCGCCACAGACGGTTGCCGTCGGCGTCCAGGCAATCCACCGCCTTGTCGTCGGCCGACGTCACCAAGATGCGCTCGGGCAAGCCATTCGCCTCTGGCACGCGCACGGGCAGCGAGGTGGAATCCACGCCGACGCGGACGGCCCACTTGATCTTGCCGTTGGTGCGCGCCAGGGCGTAAAGGATGCCGCGCGACGCCGCCAGGACGACGGGATCGTCGGCCGGCGCCGCGCCGGGCGCCCCGTCGAGCCGCGGATCGACGACAAAGCGGGTATCGTTCCGCTCCTCAATCGCTTTGGGCAAATCGATCCCCCGCTCGTTGTACTGCACGGCGCCCATGTGGTCGGCGTAAACGCGGTCGCGAACTACTCTCACCGCCTCTTGCTGATCGACGTCGGGCAGGTTGTGTTTCTCTTTTCGGAGCTGTTCTCGGAAGTTTCGCACGTTCTCCGACGGCGTTCGGCCTTTGGCGGCGGCGTCGAGTTTAGCTATGGAAGCTCGCACTTGCTGCGCGTGGACGACGCCTTGCCGGACCGCGCTGAGGTCCGCGTCGATGTGGCTCTGCAGGTCCGCGGAGAGCGCGGCCGAGTTGACGGCGCTTAACTGGTCTTCCGCTTGCTGGATTCGCCCGACGACCGCCAGGGGCCCGTCGTCCTGTGGGGCGGCGTTGTGCGCGGCGAAGCTGTCGGCCAGCCAGCCGAGGCTTTCGGCCAGGTCGGGCGCCCTGTCCTTGAGCGCTTCCTTCTTGTTGTCGTGGAGGAACGCCGTCAGATGGTCGAGGACGGCGTTGACGTCGGCGTCCGGAGCGCGGGCCTGGGCGCGGAAGTCGCTCAGGGTCTGCATGAAGCGATAGTCGGCCGCCTTTTCGCTGCCGGAGTATTGCTGTCCCAGTTGTTTGTACATGTCGGCCGCCTGGCCGAACTTGCCTTGCTTGTACGCCTGCTCGGCCTCCGCGGCCATGCCGCCTTCACTGCGGCTCATGAGCATCCAGGCGATCACGCCGCCGCCGGCCAGCACGACCAGGATGAATCCCACGAAAGCGCCTACGATCAGGCCCGTTCGCTTGCGCGGCGGCCGGTGGTCGGCGGGCTCTTCCGGCGCCGATTCCTCGGTCTTCGCCTCATCTCCCGCATCGGAGGGCGGAGGCGGAAGGGCGCCGGCCGGCGCCTTGATCGTGTCGGCGGACGCCGCGACGCCGCGCCGGACCGGCGGCGGCGCCCATGCTCCCGGTCCCAACTCCCGCGGCGGTCCCTTCACGGCCGGTGCGGCGGGGGTGGCGGCCGATGGAGCGTCGGCGCCGGGCGGACGGCGCACCGGCGGCGGCGCCTTCCAGGAGGGCGCCGACTTGCCGGCCGACGGACGCGGCGGGGCGGCCTCCGTCTCGGCCGGCAGGACCGGGACGAGATCGACGACCGAGCCGGACCGCGGACCATTGCCCGGACCCGGCGGTCGCGGAGGCGGCGGGGGCGAAGGCGGCGGCGAATCTTGCGCGACGACGGTGAAAACCCGTCGGCATTGCGGATTGGGACAATGGATCGGCTTGCCGCAGAGTGAGTCTTGCAGCTTATAGCGGGTTTCACAGGCCGGACAGACGGCGGTGATTAGCACGGGTGTCATCCCCGGACCGGAAGCGAGAATCCAAGAGATTCATTTTACGCGACGAGAGGGCGCAACGGAACAGGTCGATGCTCACCCGCGCAGCCCCGCCGCGCGCAGGAGCCGATCCGTCGCCTCATACGCCTCACGGACCCATGCGACGATGCGTTCCGGCTCCGGCGAATACTCCAGCTCGATGCCGACCGCGCCGTCGATGCCGAGCGCCTTGATCTCGCGCAAATAGGGCGGAAAATCGACGACGCCGCGGCCCGGCGGCAGGTCGCCGTGCACCTTGCCGTCGCAGTCGCTGATGTGGACGTGAATGGCGCGGCCCTGGAGCCGCCGCAGCTCCTCGGCCGGCGTGCGCGACAATTGCAGGTGCGATATGTCGATGTTGGCCCGGACGGCCGGGTGGTTCACGTCGTCCAGGAAGCGCACCATATTGTCCACATTATTGAGAAGCGAGAGCTGAAACGGCTCCAGTTTCAGCGCGATTTGCAGACCAAGACCGGCGGCCTGCTCGCCCAGCTCGCGGACGTTGCGAACGGCGGTTTGCCACTGCTCGGCCGGCGGAATGACCTGCTGCTCCCAGACGTATTCGCCGAGAACAAGCAGCAGGTTGCGGGCCTCGAACTCATAACAGAGATCGAGATAGCGACGGCAGCGCTCGAGGTGAAAGCGCTGCACGCTGGGGTTGAAGTCGATGAGGCCGACGGCGACGCAAGCGACGCTGACGATGGGCAAGCCGCATCGTTCGCATTCGCGCCGGATGAGCCGGCGTTCCCGGGCGTCGATGTCGAGCGGGTCGGCGAAGATGTCGATGGAGTCGAAGCCGATCTCTTTGGTCATGCGAATGCCAAAGGCGGTGTCGCGGCCGGTCTGCGCCCAGGCGGAATTGATGAGGCCGAGTTGCATGGCGCTACGCTCCAGGACAGGCTTTGTAGGGCGGGTCGAGCGCTAGCGAAACCACCGCCGCCGATTCCATCACTCCTGGTGGGTCTCGCTGACGCTCGACCCACCCTACTCCGACCGCAAGCTCTTCAGATACTCCAGGTGTTCCTTCTCAAAATCCGCCAGCGGCTCGCCGACGAGGTCGTGGAAAGCGTCCAGCGGCGGCGCCCCGCGCTTGAGGGCGTGGACGTAGTCGTCGAGCTGCTTCGTGCCGAGCAGCTTGCGGTTGAAGGCGAGGTCGAACGCCAGCGCCCAGGACGCCAAATAATAGCGATCCGACGCCTCCTTTTCACTGGCGTGAACCACGGCAAACTGTTTGTAATCGGCGCGGATCAAGTCAGCCGTCGGCAGCAGCGTTCCTTTGCCGATCGCCGCGTGAACGGCTTCGAGACGATCCTTGTCCGGGCGGCCGATGCGCAGCTCGCCGACCTCGTAAACGGCCGTCTCGAAAACCTGGGCGAGACCTTCATTGAGCCAGCGCGGCGCCTCGCCGTCTGCCGGCGTATAGACGGCGTTGGACAGGTAAGCGTGAAACGCCTCGTGATACAGCCGCTGCACCAGCCGGCGTCGGGCCCGATTGAACGCCTCCTCGTTCTGGGCCGTGATCGCATTGATTTTCTTGCGGGCCTCGTTGATCGGGGCCAGCTCCTCGGGCGGCACATGGCCCTTGTAGGCCTGGTTAAGCTGCTTCTCCTTGTCCGCCAGATCGGCCAGGGCCTTCTCGGCGTCGCGGCGCCGATCCTGCAAGACGTCGGCCATGCGCTGCAGATCGCTTGCGCAAACTATTTCATTCTTAGCGGGGTCGAAATAGGCGGGATTGAACAGGTTGCGGCCGTCCTTCGCCACGAGGGCCTGATAGTCCTTGAGCGACTGGGCGAGAAGGATCGTGGTCGGTTCCGGCGCCATGACGCGCGGCGGCAGGGCGCGGCCATAGGCGGCGTAGACCTGTTCGAGATTGACCGCGGCCAGCTGCACCAGTTCCGGTCGGGCGTCCGAGACCAGCCGGAAATAAGTCGATTGGTACGCCAGCGCCTTGGCCTTGGGATCGGCCGGCCATGCGGCAGGTTGCAGTTTCAGCGCGTCGCCCGACGCCAGCTGCCCCCGGGAGGCGTCGGGATCGAGGAGCTTGAGCTGCATCGTCAGCTGGTCGTGTTCGCGGACCAAAGCGTCAAGCCGCTTGGCCAGTTCCGCGCGATCCTCGGCGTTGAGCAGGTCGATATGATCCACTTCGGATCGCTGATAGTCGTCGGAGAAGATCAGCGTCGGCGCGCCCGGCTTGCGGACGATCACCCGCAGGAAGACATGGCGGGCGTCCTGCTCGACGACCAAGCCGTTGAGCGTATCGCCCTTTTTGAGATGGACGACGTCATATTTCCAGTCGTCGTCGCCCGGCGCGGCCAGAGCCGGCGCCGCAAAGGCGGCCGCAGCGCAAACGGCGAGCAGTCGGCGGTTCATGGGGCGCCTCCGGCGTCGGGCCTTCTTCCCACTATACCGCCGCGGAAGGCGCTTGCCAACAAGACGGCTCGCCGTCACCGAGGCCGGCAGGTCACCGGCACATCGACCGTCTGCACGGCCGGTTGGACGAGATGGACATGCACCATCGTTTTCAAGCCGTCGGCCGGCAGCCGCGACGGATCCAGCCGCAGCCGCACCGCCGCCGTCGGACGCGCTCCCGGCGCCCATTCACAAGTCGCCGCGGCGGCGTCCGCATCCGCGCCGCCGATTTCGACCATGTCGCCGTCGCCGCCGCGCAGCAGGACAAGACGCGACGGCGAGTCGCCCGTCAATTCCACCGCCGCCGGCGAGACGCTCACGCGCTGACGGCCGCGCTTCACGATCGTAAACGGCATTTTCAAATCCGCGTACTCCGGATCGGAGGTGTAGAGATGCAGGACCTCTTCGTAACGCCCTTCCGGCAGCTCCGCCGGCGCCTCCAAGTGGACGGTGTAGGTCCACGGGCCGTCGCCGGCATGAATCGGGGCGTCCAGCCGCACCTGCAAATTCGGGCACGTCGTTTCCGCCTTGACGGTCATGGCCGCCGGCCGCCGATCGGTCAGGACGATACTGCGATGCACCGGCCCGTCCGTCTCTACCACCAGCGCCGAGGGCGTCAGCGACAGGTCGGCCTGCACGCGGGCGGTCAGGGTCAGCGTCGTTTCCTCGTCGCGGTCGCCGCAACGGCAGCGCACGCTTGCGCCCCAGGACGCGGGGCCGTCCGGCCGAGTCAGCGTGTTGACGGTCAGCAGCAGCGAACCGCTGTCGCCTGGCCGCAACAGTCGTCGATCCAACGTCGTCGTCGCGCAGCCGCAGCTCGGCTGGGTTTCGAGGATTTCGACCGTTTGCGATCCTCGATTCACCAGTATGAAGCGGTGCGACAAGGGCGCTCCGGCGTGCACCTCCCCGGCGTCGAACGCCGGCGGATCGCCCTCCAATGCTGCTTGACCCGCCGCGCACCACGTTAGACTGGCGACCAGCGCCGCCGCTGCAAGCAACCAAGGTCGGAGCATCGCCCCTCCTGCGTTCCGACGCTGCTGGATCGGCAAGGATAATCGGCGCCGGGGATACCCTCTTTCGGCCGCGGCGGCAACGCCGATTTTGGCGGCTTTGAGTGATTGCGGAAATTTGCCCTTGGCCGCCGGTCCGCCGTTTGTTAGAGAGTCGCCCCGTTTGCGCGCGGCGGGTCCGGTGCGGGCTGAAGGAGCAGACATGATGAAACGCATGGCATGGACGGCGGCGGCCGTGGCGATGGGAGCAGGCGCCGCCGCGCTGCTGAGCGCGGCTCGGGGTCAGCAGACGTTGCAGCAAGGCTTTGAGGGCCGCGATCCGCTCTGGACGGCGGGCGCCGCCGACGCCGCCTATACCGAGACGGCCCACCGCCTCACCGACGAGTTCGCCCACGGCGGCCGGCGCTCCGAATACATCGAGCTGCAAGCCGAAAGCGGCAACTACATTTATTACACCTACAATATCGGCAAAGCGACCCTGGACGACGTGCTGAGCGTCGGCCTCTGGGTCAAGGCCAACCGGCCCGGCGTTCAGCTTCTTTGCCGCGTGGTCCTGCCGCAGGAGCACGATCCGCAGAACCTGGCTCAGCCCCTCACCGCCCTCATCAAGGCCGACGAATATCAAATCACCGGCCGCTGGCAGCAGCTGACGCTGAAGCAGCCCATGAAACGGCTGCGCGAGCAGCTGCAGCTGATGCGGGCCGATCTGAACCGCGACGTGATCGGCGCCGGCGCCTACATCGACCAGCTGGTGCTGAACGTCTGGAACGGCAAGGGCGCCACGCAGGTCTGGATCGACGACCTCGAAGTCAGCCCCGTGGATGCGGTGAAGCCGCCCGACCCGATCGCCGCCGCCCCGACGCCGGGCCGACCGACCGCCGACCGCCGAGCCGACGTGGTCCAGCTGGAAGGCAAACAGCTGCTCGTGGACGGCAAGCCGTTTTTCCCCCTCATGATCCGCCACACCGGCACGCCGCTCAAGACGCTCTACGACGCCGGCTTCAACGTCATCGCGATGGATGAAAGTACGCCGCCCGGCTTGCTGGAAGAAGCCGTCGCCCTAGGCTTCAAGGTCATGCCGTCCGTGGCTCCGCCGCCGCTGCCCGACGACGCCGCCGGCCGAGTCAACGGCTTGCTCACCGCCAACGACAACTTCAACCGCCGGATGGGCCGATTCCTCGATCAAGGCTCTCTTTTGTCCTGGGACATGGGCGGCAGCCTCAGCTTCGACCAGTTCAAGGCCGTCGCCGGGTCGGCCCAGGCGTTTCACCGCGCCGACCCCATGCGGCCCATCGCCGTGGACGTGGCCGACGGCTGTCTGGCCTATTCCCGCGGCGTCGAGCCGGTGATGCTCGGCGTCCACCGCTGGCCGCTGCTGACCGGCATGGAGCTGACGGCCTACCGCGACTGGCTGACGCAACGGCGCCAGCTGGCGCAGCCCGGCGTCTTCTGCTGGACCTGGGTTCAGACGCACGTTCCCGACTGGTTTCTGGCGACGGCCTATGACCGCGATGCGAACGGGGCCTATACCGAGCCGCTCGGGCCGCAAGCCGAGCAGGTCCGCCTGATGGCCTATGCCGCGATCGGCAGCGGCTATCGCGGCCTCGGTTTCTGGTCCGACCGCTTCCTGGCCGACTCGCACACCGGCCGCGACCGGCTGCTGTCCCTGGCGCTTCTTAACCAGGAAATCGAGATGCTGGAGCCGATCCTGGTCGAAGGCCGCGAGCCGACCTGGATCGACACGTCTCGGCCGGAAGTGAAGGCGGCGGTCATCCGCACCAAGACGGCCTGTCTCGTGCTGCCGATGTGGATCGGCGGCGGCTCCCAGTATGTTCCCGGTCAGGACGCCGTGCCGGAACTGAGCGTCTCCGTGCCGATGATTCCGCCCTCGTGGGGGGCGTGGCAAATTTCGCCGGCCCAGGTGCGATCGCTGAAGACGGAGCGCGTCACCGGCGCCACGCGGGTGTCGCTGCATGACTTCAGTTTGACGGCGGCCGTGGTCTTCACGGGCGATCTCGGCGGCATGGTGGTGCAGTTCCAGAAGGAGCAGCGAAAGACGGCCCCGACGGCGGCGCAGTGGGCGCACGACCAGGCCGCGGAGGAGCTGGCCAAGGCGGAGAAGGTCAATGCGGAGCTGGAACAGGAGGGCCGCCGTCTGCCGGACGGAGCGAAGCTTTTGCAGAAGGCCCGCGACGCCGTGGACGAAAGCGCCCGGCTGCGGGCCGACGGCAAGCACGAGGAGGCCTACGAGACGGCGCAATCGGCCTTGCGCTCCGTGCGCATCTTGATGCGGGCGCACTGGGACTTGGCCGTCAAGCCGCTGGACGGCCTTCCGACCGCCAGCCCCTACGCCGTGAGCTATTACACGCTGCCGAAGCACTGGCGTTTCATGGAAGAGATCAAGGATCTCCGGTTGGGCGCCAACGCATTGGCCGGCGGCGACTTCGAGACGGCGCCGGACCAGCAGATGAAAGACTGGTTCATGCAAGAGGCGCCATCGCTGGACGAAGTGACGGCCATCGCCCGGCGCGTGTCGGACCAGCCGCACGAGGGCAAGCAGTGTCTAATGCTGCAGCTGGCGCCGAAGGACAAGACGTTGCCGCCGCTGGCGCTGGAACGGTCGTTCGTGGCCGTCCTCAGTCCGGCCGTCCACCTGGCGCCGGGGACGCCGATCGCCGTCAGCGCCTGGGTGCGCGTTCCGGAAGCGATCACCGCTTCACCGGACGGCGTGCTGTTCTACGACAGCGCCGGCGGCGAACCGTTGGCCGCGCGCTTCACCGTGCCGACCAAATGGAAGAAAATCACTCTGTACCGCAAGGTCCCGGCCAGCGGCGTCGTCAACGTGACCCTGGCGCTGACGGGGCTGGGCACGGTCTACTTTGACGATGTGCGGATTGAGCCGCTGAATTGACGCGCCTTACACCATCTCATCCATCTCATTAAATTCCAGATAATGCAGATGCCGATACAGCGGATTCTGCGCCAGCAGCTCCTTGTGGACGCCCGACGCCATCACCTTGCCCTTGTGCAAGAGGAACAGCACGTCGCAAGAGCGGATCGTCGAAATGCGGTGCGGCAGGAAGATCACCGTCCGCCCCGGCAGCACGCGCGCCAGCGTGTCGTCCAGCAGCGATTTGCTGTCCTCATCCAGCGGCTTCTCCGGCTCCTCGATGATGAGCAAGGCCGGATCGCGCAGCACCGCCCGCGCCATGGCGATGCGGAACCGCTCGCTCACGCTCAGGGCATGGCCCAGCTCTCCGATGGGCGTTTCATACCCTTTTGGTAGTTTTTGGATGAAATGGTGGGCGTGGGCCGTCTTCGCCGCCTCGATGATCTTCGGCAGCGTGAACGCGGGGTCGCCGCAGCCGATATTGTTGGCCACGGTGTCGTGAAACACCAAATTGTGCTGCAGCACGCAAGCGATTTGGTTCCGCAGCGAATCCAGCGTCACCCAGCGCAGGTTGTGCTTGTCGATGCGGATCTCGCCGGATGAGGGATCGAGCAGCCGCGGTATGAGATAAACCAGGGCGTGTTTCTCCAGTTCATCCGCTCCGATAATTCCAACGCGCTTGCCGGCCGGCATGGTCAGCGACACGTGCTCCAGCAGCAGGCGCGAGCCGCCCGGCTCCTTAAGACTGACGTCGTCGAACTCAATGCGTTCGGCCAACGGCGGCAGGAACTCCGCGCCGACCACTTGCCCGACGTCCCCGCGATGATCGAGGAAGTGGAACAGTTCCGCCGCCGCTTCCCGGCCGCGCCGCATGGTGCGCCGGCCCGCGATCCACTTCTCCGCCGGCCGATACAGGCTCACCAGCGCGGTCGCCAGCGCCACCATTCCCGCCACGCCCAGCCCGCCCGAGAGCACGATCACGCCGGCTGCATACAGGAGCAGCAGGGTGCATAATAGCGCCAGAAGCGCCAAGAGCGGCCGCGGCATCGTCTCGCCGCGATGGCGGACCAGCTGCGCCTGCGAGTAGCTGGCCAGCTGCCGCTCCACGCGAGCCTGGTTGAACTGCTCCATCATGTAGGTTTTGACGAGCCGCATCATCATCAGGCTTTCGCGGATGACGGTCAACCGCTCCGCTGCATGACGGCGGGCCGCCGCGCTTTCACGGCGGAACCGCGCGGCGATGCGGCCGCCGACCAGCCAGATCAGCACGGCGAACAGCAGAAACGCCACGGCCAGCAACGGATGCACAATCAGCGCGAACGCCAGCAGCAAACAGAATTTGATCGGCTCCCGATAGTAGACCGTCATGCGGGCGAACAGCGCGTCGTGGACCGATTCGATGTGCCGCGTGAAAACGCTGACGGCCTCGCTGGGGCCGAGGGCGCGGAAGGCCAACGCGCCCAGCCGGATTGTGTGGTGATACACGGCCCGGCGGAAGCGGTGGGCCGCCCCGATCACGGCCCGCGCCGCCATCTCGTACATCAAAAGGAGGAAGAAGGTCCCCAGCAGCGCCAGCACGACCGACAGCAGCAGCAGCCCCGTCAGGTGCAGCGAGATGACCCAGGGCGGTTCCGGCGACAGGTTCCACAGCCAGCCGTTCCAGCGCGCGATCAAGGCGATAACCGGGGCTTGCAGGTCCCGATTGATCTGCGAACGCACGACCAGGCTGAGCAGGCCGTGGTCCACTTCATGGTAATACGACGGCTTCAGCATTTCGTGCAGCCGGGCGTCGGGGACGTTCAGGCTCTGCTGAATGACCGTCGCCAGGTGAGCGCGCCAGAGGGCGTCGAGGTCGTCGGGGGGCATGTTCGACGCCGCGGTCACAGAGGCCAGCTCCAAGCTGCGCACGGGGTTGAAGCCGGCCCGCTCCAGCTGAATGACGCGCTGGTTCGTGGTCCTGTCCGCGGCCACAACGACCCCAGCCGGAACGGCCGTCTCGCCCAGCGGATCGCCCATCACGCCGACGGCGGCCGCGGTCAGCGGCGCGCGGGGGTCGGCCGGCGGCGGCAGGTTGTTCCATTCCGTGATGAAGCGGTCCTGAGCGGCTTTGGAAACGTCATGGTACGCAGGCAGTCGTCCGCGCGAAACCATGAGGTCGGCGAAAAGCCACAGAACGGCGAGCAAGGCGATATAGACGAGACAGGAGCCGACGGCCGCGGCGTGGGCCGTCCATTGGGCGGCCCGGTTGAAATTCAGGTAGGCGCATGCCTTGGCAAAGGCGGTGCGTTCTTCGTTGCGATCCACGGCGCCTCCTCCGGTTGCGGCGAGCGGCCGCGCTGGGTCGGATAATGCAGAAATGATTCAACCCGCCACGGTGCGGCAACCGCCCTACTCCCTTGATTTTAGCAAAGTCTGGGGGACTTGGACGGATGTTCCGGCGCTGACGCCGCCGGAAAACCCTTTCCGGCGCCGGTATCCTTGGAGTACCATGAACAGCACTGGACAGCCAGAACCTGTTCCGGCGTTCAGATCGCAGATTATTTTTGCAAATCGGCAAAATCCGGCGAATGGGCCGGCGAACAACAATGGGAGACGACCATCCGCGTTGGCGTCCTCAACGAAGTGAGTCACGGACCATGTTACCGAAAGGGGAAAACGCCATGTTGAAAAAGGTGGCAATCGCG